>JAIOTT010000114.1 GCA_021106655.1 Bacteroidales bacterium | reverse complement strand
CATTGGTTCCGCCAAAAAACATTCTTCCATCATTGTCCTTGAAATATGCTGTTCTATTAAATTCGTTAGCAGGGAGGCCATCATTTTTATCATATATTTCAAATTCCCTGGTATCAGGATTAAATTTACATAATCCCATATTAGTACTTAGCCACAAATTCCCGTTTTCATCTTCCAGTGTAGAATAGACAACGTCATTAGGTAATCCATTGTCAACAGTTATTTTACTGAAGTCCCCTGTTGCTTTATTCATTAAATTCAGTCCCCTGTCAGTTCCTGTCCAAAATCTTCCTTTTGAGTCTTCGTAAAAACTGTTTACATTATTTCCACTTAAACTATTTTTATCTTCAGGGGAGTTTATGTAGCGTTTAAACACTTTCCTTTCAGGGTCAAACTTTGCAAAGCCACCCTTATCTGATCCAACCCAAATATTTTTATCAGAGTCAATATACAGTGCCATAACAGATCCTATATTTAATGATGAAGGATCTCCAGGATCATGGGCATAAAAAGAATAAGCTTTAGTACTTGCATTGACAACATTTAATCCTTTTTCTGATCCAATGTACAAATTCCCATTATGATCATATAACATGCAATAAATATTCAATCCGGAAATTGAATCCTGACAGAAGGGTGGGTTTTGATAATATCCTCTTGTCTCAAAATTTATTGTATTTAATTTGATTATGCCTTGGCCCTCAGTTCCAAGCCAAAGGATATCTTTGTTTTCATTATCAGGTAAAATGCAATAAACAACACCACCAGGATTAAAATTTATAATTTCCCGAGTATTCAGATCTATCCTGCTAAAACCTTCATATTCATCACTAATCCTATAACCTCCTACCCATAAAAAGTCATTATCATCAAGATAAATAGCCCTTACACTGCACAAAGAAAGTCCTTGTGATATTCCAGACTTATGCATGAAGATTTGAAATTTTTTCTTATACGGGCTATAGATGTTAAATCCCTTACCATCAGTTCCAATCCACAAATTACCATCTCTATCATTATAAAGGGATCTGATTGTATTATAATTTATTGTGCCATTTTTTGTTCCTGAACTGAATAAATGAGATAATTTATTTGACATTTCATATAGAAACAAACCATTGGAATTGGATCCCATCCAAAGTGAATCCAATCCTGTAAATGCAAAGCAGTGATTAGATCCCGGAAATCCTTCTCTATAATTAGTAAAAACTTCTGTCCCGGTGTCAAATTTGTAAATAAAACCACCATAGTTCGTCCCTATCCAAATATTACAATCAGCATCTTCAATAAGTGAAGAAATTGAATTACCATATTTATCAGATGGATTCTGAACACTATACTCAAATTTTTTGAAAGTTTGAGTTTCAGGAATAAAAAGATTTAACTTATTATCCTCTATTCCAATCCATAATCTTCCTTTCGAATCAAGCAGGATAGTATTAATTATATCTCCTGAAATACTTCCGGGATTATCATGGCTATGTATAAACCTTTGATATTCCCCTGTTTCCGGATTAAACTTTACCAGGCCATCATTAAATGTACCAATCCACAAATTATCTAAGCTATCTTGTGCAAGATCATTTATGATATTTCCATAATATTTATTTGAGTTGGATTTAAATACATATCTTTTGAACTTGTCTGACACCGGATCATATTTATTCAAGCCTCCACCAGAAGTTCCAATCCATAAATATCCATCAGCACCATAAAAAATAATATTGATAGTGTTACTACTAATGCTGCTTGAATCTTCAGGATTGTTACGGTAAATCTTAACATTATATCCATCGTAGCGATTCAGGCCATCTTTTGTACCTATCCAAATATAACCAGATAAATCCTGACAGATAGAGTAGACAGAACCCTGAGATAAGCTTTCCTCATCCCTAAGTTTGTCAAAAATTTGTTGATCACTTGTTTGGGCAAAGGATAATGCCCTGAGGATAATAAATGTTAACAAAAGAGACATTTTTAACATGCTAAATTTCTCCAATTAATTATAGCAATATATATAAATTATCACCTCTATTATGAATTAAGCCCAACTATTTCAGTCCAAAGATATAAATAATAATAGTATCAAAATAAATATCATTCAATAAAAACATAATAATCATTAATATAGCTCAAGTCTACAAAAAGTTGCAGTAGCAGCTGCAGTAGCAGTAGGAATAAATAAATATTGTACGTTTTCAACTGCCGCGGCTGCTTTATATTTATATAGGCAGAAGGAATGATATTTTCCAGGCAATGTTTCTATTTGTTTCCTCAAATGAATAGGTACCCAGGCGGTAAAACACTCCTACACCATAATTGTAAAATCCAAAATCAATAATTTTATTTAGGAGTAGCCCTGCTTCATAATATCCTCTTTCAAAGCTTTGTACATCAATCTCATAATGACTTTGTGGATGATCCAACCAGCCAAAACCGGCATTGGCAGCAATTGCTATCTCCGGATTAAATATCCTGGTTTTGAATAGTAAATTCCCAAAATTATGTTGGTAATAAAGAGAAACATATTTACTTACCAGGAATTCATTCATGCGCATGGTAGCAAAACTAAAAGGTGCAAGAATTGTAAAATTCCGATAGCTGCCATGCCCATTATAAAGATCTGTTGCAGGAATATTTCCATTTATATACCCACTATTAAGTAAAAAGGAGGAGCGGCCAATGTATTTTATATACACTGATTTTGTTATCCTCACATCAAAACGATCATAAGAATACTCTCCATCCAGTATGTTATCAAATCCCCTGCTGTATTGAAAGTGGATTACCGGATAATGTGTCCCTAAAGAGATCTTCTTTCTTGTATTTCTTATAAATTTTTCATTGTATGCATATCTAAAACCAAGGTTTAATTCAGTAAAATTAAACTCATTAACTCCAATTGTAACATTATCATCAGTGTTTCCAAAATAATAATCATATGTCGGATTCTTCCGGCTTTGACTAAATCCAATATTTATTTTTAGATAATTAAAAGCACGGAAACCTACATCAACTTTTTTAATCATTGTCCTGTCCATTCTTTGGATAAGGAAATCTCTTAACGACTCATTTGACAGAAGATTTTCTGAACGATCAAAGTAGCTCACTGAACCGCTTTCGCTAACATCATTGATATAAGAAAATTTTAAATTAACATCACTGTTTTTGTAAAGAAGAAGTTGTAGGTCTCCACCATATTTTGCTGTTTTATCACAAAACCCATAGCCCCAGTATCCACCTATTTTAAAAAATTGCGATATTCTGTCATTAGTATGAAGTCCAAATCCCAGATATATTCCTTCATGATCATTATATCTTAAAAATTTATCAATATCAAGATCAATCACCCCCCATGGGATTTTTCCTGTTAATAACGCATCGAAAGATTTTGCCAGTTTGTCAAATTTATACTTCTTACCAATACTGTCAATTACATGGTAAGTTTTTATTTCCATTTGGTCAAGGCTGTCAGTACGGTATTTATTCCAGTAATCCTCATTGCGAAATACTGCATCAGGATCCACATCTATTTCAATATTATTGAATTCTCTTTTTACGAACTCCTCATTAAGCACAATATCTCTTAAATAACTCTTGCCCTGTCCGATAAATTTATATGAGTTTGCTGTGTTGTTATTAAAAGTAAGATCAGTATTAAGCTGAACCGGGAACCACTTCTCTCCATCTATCAGTTCATACATTTGTTGGATCTTTATTCCGATGTCACTTTCATCAACTGTGGGTTCGGCAATTACATTCTGGATTGCAAACCCATGTGTATTTATATAGAGAAGGCCTTTCAGTCCGTCGAAGTTTTTATTTTTTCCGGGACGGAATGAGATAATAAAGACAGTATCTTTATTATAGTATGTAGTATCTTCAAGGAGAAAAAAGTACTTATTCAAACTTCCCTTGCCTATTGGATTGATATAATTTTTATCAAAAATAGTGATCATGGGTTTATAGAAAGAGAAGGATTGCATCTGGGAGATCAGAAAAACAAAAAGAGGATCTTTAAATCCCGACACCCTGCTTGCAATCACTTTCTGATAGCTTTTATCGGGAGCCAGGAATTTTCTTTTAGCCACTGTCTCCATAAGGAATAAGTGCTGTTCATCAACAAAGCTCTTTAATTTGATATCAAATGAATCGATAAATAGATTCAGGGATTCCATTGAATCCATATCGGCAGTAAAAATCATCTTATCGTATGAAGTATAGGAAAAGGAGTTGATCTTTTCAGGATCATTTAGATCTCGATTTTCAATTGTTTTTTTAATAATACGATCAGCCGGATTTTCCCCAGGAATAATTACAACCTCCGAGAGGTCGTAGCTAATACTTTTTAATCTGATAAGAAGGCTTTGATCAGATGTAGTAATTGGAATATTCAATGCTTCATAACCAACATAGCTGAATTTTAAAGATGTTATTTGCTTGGGCGAATAAAGTAAGAATTTTCCATCAATATCTGTAGCTCCGCCATACTTGCCATTGTTAACAACTATATTTACAAATGCAAGAGGTTCTTTTGATTCTGAGTCAATCACTTTTCCACTCACAGAATAATTCTGTGCAAAACCACTCAGGCATAAACCAAGCAAAAGAAAAAGCACTAAAATTCTCATGAACAGGATCTATTTTAATACGGTTTTACCAGGACTTTTGCCTCCATCATATCACGTATTGCATACTTCACTCCTTCCCTACCCATACCCGAATCTTTAACACCTCCGTATGGCATATTATCTACTCTGAATGTAGGAACATCATTAAGTATCACTCCACCAACATCAAGTTCATTAAAGGCGAGGTCCATCTCCATGATGTTATTTGTAAAAACGCCTGCCTGCAGCCCGTAATTGCTGTTATTAACTTGTTTTACAGCATCATCAAAATCTGAGTAAGGCTCAAGAGTCACAACAGGGCCAAATACTTCCAGTGAAGACACTTTCATTTTTTCATTAGTATTTGTCAGCACCGTAGGTTCATAATAAGAACCATCTCTTTTTCCTCCAATCAATAATTCAGCTCCCTGATTCACTGCTTCCTGTACCCATTCTTCCACCCTTATTGCATTCCCTTCATCTATCATAGATGAGATATCTGTATTCGTATCAAGCGGGTGTCCTGCCTTTAAAGCCCGTGCCCCTGCAATGAATTTTTCTTTGAACTCCTCAAATATTTCTTTTTCCACGTAAATCCTCTGTGCATGAATACACACTTGTCCGGAATATGCAAAAGCACCCATCAGGCATCTTTTAACAGCCATGTCGAAATCGCAGGTTTTAGCAATAATAACTCCGGCATTCCCGCCCAGTTCAAGGATAGTTTTTTTCTTTTTTGCATCAGTTCTCATTTTCCAGCCTACCTCAGGTGATCCTGTAAATGTCAATAATTTGAAGCGTTCATCAGTGACCAGCTGATTTCCCGATTGCCTGTCCATAGGAAAAATAGAAATTGCCCCTTTGGGCAGGTCTGTTTCATCAATGATCATTGCCAGCTCAAGAGTTGAGAGTGGAGTTGACCTTGAAGGCTTCAAAATCATAGAGCACCCTGTAGCAATTGCAGGTGCGATCTTATGAACAGCAAGATTCATGGGGAAATTAAAAGGAGATATTCCGGCTGACAAGCCAAGGGGGAAATATTTGACGAACCCTTCCTTCCTGTTCCCTGCAGCAGTCAAGTCAAGACTAATATATTCTTTTGGCAGGCGTTTTGATTCTTCCGCAGCAATTGTAAATGTCTGAATTGCCCTGTCAATCTCACCAAGAGCATATTTAATAGGTTTTGCAGATTCCAGACTTAATATTTCTGCAAGCTTTTTCTTTTTTGAAATAAGCTGATGTACAATTTGCATAAGTATCCTGTACTTTACATAAGATGGAAGTTCCTGACACTCCTTTTCTACCTGCAGGGCTTTATCAATAGCCAGTTCAAGTATATCCTTACCGGCTAAATATGTTGTGGCCACCAGAGTATTATCATATGGGTTACGTACTTCCAGAATAGTTTTTGTTTCAAGAAACTCACCTCCGCAATAAATTTTATAGTTTTTCATAAGATGTGTTTTTAGGTTCTTTTCAAAAGTAATAAAATTATTTTTCACGTTTGAGTTGATCTTGAAATATACTAAGAGCGGAGTCTGGAGACTCCGCTCAGCCTAGTAGTAAAATTATTTTGTTTTTTCTCTGTGTAACTCTGTGAATCCTCTGTGATTCTTTGTGTAATAGCTTCTTAAGAGTTCAACACAAAGGTGCTCAAAGTTTATTCAAAGTTTCACAAAGATAACGTCAAGAAAAAAAATTATACTTTTGATGATTAAATCAGAAACATGTCAAATATTAGTCAATCCAGGCTATTACCCTGGCTTATTCTTTTCGTACTCGTAATTATCTGGGGTAGTTCTTTTATTTTGATCAAGAAGGGACTTATTGCTTTCACACACCTTCAGCTTGGTGCAATCAGAATATCACTTACTTTCCTGGTTCTTCTGCCATTTACAATAGGTCGTTTTGTATTATTGAAAGCAAGAGAATGGAAATACCTTGTGATAGTAGGTATAGTTGGTGGTGGACTGCCTGCATTTCTTTTTGCCAAAGCCCAGACCGGTATCGATAGCTACATGGCCGGCTTACTTAATTCATTAACTCCTTTATTTACTCTGATATTGGGATTACTGTTTTTTGGATTCAGAACAAAGTGGTTTAATATACTTGGGATATTGGTAGCTCTAGCAGGCACAGTCGGACTATTATATGTTGGTGGAGGAAAAAGTTTTGATTTTAACTTTAAGTTTGGAATATATATTGTTATTGCAACAATTGGCTATGCTTTACATGCAAATATTGTCAAGTTCCGACTACAAAACCTTGATCCTGTGACCATCACGATATTTTCATTTTTTGTTATTGGCTTTCCTGTTTTAATTTACTTATCATTTTTCACACCTTTCTTTAACCAGATTCTTCATAAAGAAGAGGCCAGGATTGCTTTTGGATATATTGCTATACTGGCATTATTAGGAACAGCCCCTGCGGTAATTATATTCAATAAGCTTATAAAACTCACATCAGCCGTTTTTGCTTCCTCGGTAACTTACCTAATCCCTGTAATTGCAATAATGTGGGGCATTAATGATGGGGAAAGGTTTGAATTTATTTACATGGTGTGGATCGTATTGATCTTTTTGGGGATCTTTTTGGTTAACTTCAGGGCAAAAGGGAGTGGGTCGGGATAGGTATACAGATATGTAGATATACAGGGGTGTAGATATGCAGGCGTTCAAGTATATAGAGATGTAACAGACACGAAGAAGGAAAGTGGCAGTAGCAGTGGCAGGATTAATTTGAAAATGAGGTAATTTGAAAATCACTGCTGTCCGGGGAAAAATTAATAGATTCTTCGCTTCGCTTCAGAATGACAAGCTATTCCGTGTTTTTCAAATGGATGGGGTTGATGGCGGCTTCGCCGCCATCAACCCCATCCATAATATCCTAACTGATTGTCATTCTGAACGAAACGAAGTGAAGTGAAGAATCTAGAATGCATTATATTAAGTTTACCGGACAGCAGTAATTTGAAAATGTGGGAAACGGTTAAAAGGCAGGTTCAATTTTAAAAAATTCAAATATACAATGGTACAATGGAATGAATATTTAAAAACCTGTCAACCTTCAAACCTATGAACTTGTGAACCTGCCTTGCACACTAATCTTTAAGACAGCGAAGTGAAAAGCCATTCGTCTTGTTGTAGCCAAATCGGTACACAAAAGCGTCATAGTAGTTCAAGCTCCGGCTCCAGGCGGAAGAGCTATTGTCTTCAGTAGAAGACCAAAAGCCGCTGCTACCGCCTAAATCAAAGAACGAGCCGCTACTCCTGTCACCACCAGGCAAAGCCGTAAAGCCACTACTATTGGTGGCTCCTGTATTGGGGGAGTCCCAGTGGGTTATTCCTGCTTCTTTTAAATTCCCACCTGCATCAAAGCCGCGCCATCCCCAATTGTCCCATTCCAGATCAGGGTATCCATACTGACTGTCAACTGTACCTTCTAGTATTTTCCATTCCTCATCTGTCGGGAGATGCCATCCCGGAGCACAAATTCCCTGAGCTCCCACAGTTGTGACATATTGCATCATTTCGTTCCACTGGTAGAGGCCACCATATTGATTGCAATTTGCGGTATCATCTCCATAGCAGTATTTTTCAATTGTTGCGTTGTTGGATTGATTCTGTGATCCATCTATACGAACACCAATATTCAGGTTTTCTGCCATCCAACATTGATTGCCTATTTGAATTGTTGTATAAGTCTGGCCTCCATAAACAAAACTCGGAATACCTGCGCAAGGCTGAGGTACGACATTGGCAAAGCTAATGTTAACATCATCAGATGTACTTGTACAAGCAGTTGAGATTTCCCATCTTAAGGTATACGCTGCGCCAGCTTGCCCGTAAAAAACAGACGATGGATCATTAACATCAGAAAACATACCACCAAAGCCATTGACAATGCTCCATACTCCCTGGCCAATTACAGCAGTATTAGCCATTAGCACTATCGAATCTCCTACAATGTTCAATGAGTCAGGTCCTGCATTTGCCTGTGTAGGGAGTTGTGCACAGGTATCTTTCAGGCAGCGGACTGAAAACCCATATGTCTTTGTATTAGGATCTTGCTGAGCTGAGTGAAAATCATATACTAAGTTCAGACTCCATGACTTTAAGCCACTAAACATTGTAGATGTCCAAATGAAAGCTGATTCTCCAATATAATAAAATGTGCCATCATAATTAGAGAAACCAGCAGGAAGAGCAGTAAATCCACTAGAATTTGTAGCAGAAGTATTGGGAGAGTTCCAGTGTGAATAGCCTGCTTCCTTCAGATACCCACCAGCAATGTAATAGCCACCCAGATAATCAGTTAATATTATATAGGCAGTATCTGACGGAATATGCCATCCAAGAGGACATATTCCCTGAACGTCTTTAGTTATTTGATAATTCATTATCTCATCCCACTGGTATAAGCCACCATATTCATCACAATTTACTGTATTATCATCAAAGCAATATTTTTCAATGATAGTGTTATCAGTTTGACCAATAACTGCATCTATTCTTGTCCCTATATTCAAATTTTCTGCCATCCAACATTGTGTACCTATTTGTACGGTTTTATACGTCTGGCCTACATAAGTAAAGGTAGGGATTCCAGGACATGGTATACCCATTTCAAAGTCAAACTCATAGGTTATGTCAAATGTCGGAGAATCTATT
>JAIOTT010000068.1 GCA_021106655.1 Bacteroidales bacterium | reverse complement strand
TTATTTTAAATATACTAAAATTCCAGGTTTAGGAAAGGTATGTGTCAATTCAGTTATTATAAACTTGTTAACATTTTCAATAAAATATAGAACTTGATTTGTGTCTTTCGTTTTCACACAGTCTGTGAAGCCAGTTGCAATTCAGATAAATCCAGTAGCAATTTAAGTTTTCAAAAGCATTTGTTTTTTATTGGACATTTAATAATACCCCCACCACAAAATAATATTTAGCCCATGATGCGGGTAAATATTATTAAACCCACGGATGGAAACCCTATATTTAAAAAAATATAGCGAGTTCTAACAGAAAAGTATAAATTTGAGCATTAATATATTATCATGACCACAGAAAAAAGAAAAATTACTCTCAAGCTCGCCTTTCCTGTTTTATTTCTGATTCTTTTGTGGCTTGTCAAGATCTTCGAAATAAGCTCAGGTATAGATCTTGTATTCTTAGGAATATTACCCTTAAAACTTAAAGGCCTTATAGGCATCATAACAGCACCATTAATTCATAGTGACTTATCACACCTTATGGCCAACTCGCTTCCGGTTTTAATATTAAGTGCTGCTATCTTTTATTTTTATAAAGAGATTGGGTATAAAATATTTTTTCTTGTGTATCTATTTTCCGGTATTTGGGTTTGGTTTGGTGCAAGGGAGGCTTATCATATTGGAGCAAGTGGTTTAATTTATGGGATGGGATCATTTTTATTTGTAAGTGGATTAATACGTAAGGATACACGTCTGATGGCTATTTCGATGATAGTCATATTTATTTATGGAAGTATGATATGGGGAGTTTTTCCGGATTTTTTCCCTGAGAGAAATATCTCATGGGAATCTCATCTGATGGGGATGATTGCAGGAGTGATCCTGGCGTTTTATTTTAGAAAATCAGGTCCACCACGTAAACAATATTCATGGGAATTTGAAGAAGAGGACGACGATAATGACTTTGACAACAATATAACTGATGAAAGTGATTCAATAGAAGTAAGATATGATTATAAGCCTAAACCCGAATAGAGGAATCCGTCCATAAACTCAAACAATATTAATCCCTACCATGCATCCAGGTAACAAGTTTCCTGGCCATAGTAAATACAATAATTCCTAATACAATAATAAATATTGTAATAGTCAGGAATAAGTTATAGGCACCAAGTTTTTCCATAAACTGAACCATAAAGCCACCGATAAGATGAGCAAGGAAACTACTCAGAAACCACACACCCATAAACAAAGATCCCATACGTGCCGGCGCAAGCCTGGTTACCATCGAAAGTCCGATAGGGGAAACGAATAATTCACCAATAGTTGTAAAAAGGTAAGCACCCATCAGCCACCCTAAGCTAGCTTTTACTGTATCATCAGCAACATCTCCTCCTCTTTGAAGAACAGCTCCTACCATAAATAAAAAGCCAGTTCCCAGGATAACCATTCCTATCGCCATTTTCATTGGTGTTGAAGGATTCTTTTTGATTTTTGCCAGCCACAACCAGAACATAGAGAACAATGGTGCTAATAAAACAACATAGATAGGGTTGATAGATTGAAACCAGGAGGTTGGTATCTCCCATCCCATAACAACTTTATTAATGTACTTATCCGTATAAAGATTCATGGTACTTCCTGCCTGCTCAAAAGCTGCCCAGAAAAAGGTCACAAAGAACAGTAGTACAAAGATCACTGCTATTCTGTCTCTTTCATTACTTGTTAGAGGGATTTTTTCCTTTTTGCCCTTAGTCTGCAGCCGGGCGAGTTTATGTTTGGCAACCATTCCAAGATCACCCAGGTATTTTTTACCACTAATAACATAAATGACTAATCCAATAAACATGCCTATCCCGGCAGTCAGGAAACCGTATTTATAACCATAGGTTTCTCCAAAATATCCACAAAGAATTGGAGCAAGGATGGCACCACCATTAAAAATCATATAATAAATAGTAAATGCGCTATCTCTACGTTTATCACCTTGCTCATAAAGATCTCCAATCATGGTTACGGTAGTAGGTTTAAAAAATCCGTTACCAATTGCCAATATTGTCAATCCGGTATAAAAGGGAAATAGTCCTGCATCAGTAGCAAGAGTGAAGTGTCCTATCATTATAAGTATCCCGCCTATCAGCACAGAGCGCCTTTCGCCCAGGTATCGATCTGACAGCCATCCTCCAAGAAGTGGCAACAAATAACACATTCCGTTAAACACCCCATAAACAATACCTGCATAACCATCACTAAATCCTAAACCTCCCAGATGTCCCTTCTCTCCCAACATTATATCATTTGCCATATACAAAATCAGGAAAGCCCGCATACCGTAATAACTAAATCTCTCCCACATTGAAGTAAATGACAGTATATAAAAGGCCGGGCTTTGTTTGCTATTTGTACTCATATATTAATAAATTATTAGTGATTAATTATTAATGGTTAATGAATAGGAAGACCTGATTAAGTATACGGTACAATAAATTGCAGTAGCATTGCATATTACTTATACATCTCAATTGCTCCGCTAATTCCTACAATAACCATTTGGGTTGCG
>JAIOTT010000304.1 GCA_021106655.1 Bacteroidales bacterium | reverse complement strand
GGAATGTTGTTTATGTAACAACCATTGTATTTGTTATTTTAGGGATCATTGGTGTCTCAAGGCTTAAAACCACCGGGAATATTGTTGATGACATACCTAAAAAAGATCCATTATATCTTGATCTGATGTTTATGGAAAAACATTTTAACGGTGTGATGCCTTTTGAGATTTCAATTGATACACGTAAGAAAAAAGGAGTGATGAAGCTCTCCAATATTCGAAGAATTGAAAAGTTACAGAAGGTTCTTAACAGCTACCCTGAGCTCTCCAGACCTGTATCCGTAGCAGAGGTTGTTAAATTTGCAAAGCAGGCTTATTACAACGGAAATCCCTCGTTTTATACGCTTCCCAATAATAATGAGATCACCTTCATGGGGAACTATATCCCAAAACCAAATAAAAGAAAAAAAACTATTCTTAATTCTTATATCGACACTAATCTGCAGATTACAAGGATAAGCGTTCAGATGAAAAATATTGGCACTAAAGATATTAAACGTATTCAGGAAGAGCTGAAGCCAAGAATAGATTCAATATTTAATCCAAAAAAGTTTGATACACTTATGACAGGAACCAGTGTTGTTTTCCTTAAAGGCTCTCAATACCTGATCAAAAACCTATTGACAAGCCTTATACTAGCACTTGTTGCAATCTCATTACTAATGGCATTGCTTTTTACTTCACCACGGATGATCCTCGTTTCCCTGGTACCTAACCTTATACCTCAACTGCTCACTGCTGCCTTAATGGGTTATCTTGGTATTCCAATAAAACCAAGTACTATATTAATTTTTAGTATTGCATTGGGTATTTCTGTTGATAATGCCATTCACTTCTTGTCGAGATACCGGATGGAATTAGATCTCAACAATTGGAATATTAAGGATTCTGTTATGAATGCTTTACGTGAAACTGGGTTCAGTATGATATATTCATCAGTTGTATTATTTTTTGGTTTTGCAATTTTCACATTCTCAAGTTTTGGTGGTACAGAAGCAATGGGGTATCTCGTTTCATTCACATTGCTAATAGCAGTTCTATCCAATCTTTTTCTTTTACCTTCTCTGTTGCTAACCTTAGATAAGCGAATTACTACAAAATTGTTTAAAGAGCCTCTACTTGACATTTTTGATGAAGAAGAAGATATTGAGCTTAACGATCTTGAGATTGAAGGATTTAAAGATACAAGGGGGTCGGCTTAGGTACAAAGGTATAAAGATATAAAGGTTTAAAGATTAAAAGGTGTGATGATAATATACTGAAATTAGAAACTTGAAACTCGAAATTTGGAAAAACTTATTTTAACAACCTAATTTCCAATTTCTAATTTCTGAATGATATTTTCTTAAAATGATAAAAACCAGAAAATAAATTAACACAAAAATATAAACATATGAAAGGAATAATTTTAGCAGGTGGTGCCGGGACACGCTTACATCCACTTACGTTGGCAATGAGCAAACAACTACTGCCTATTTACGACAAACCAATGATCTATTACCCTTTATCAGTGCTTATGATGGCAGGGATAAGGGATATTTTGATTATTTCAACCCCACAAGATCTCCCAAATTTTGAAAAATTGCTTGGAGATGGAAAATCACTGGGATGTTCATTTAGTTATAAAGTTCAGGAAATTCCAAATGGCCTTGCCCAGGCTTTTGTTCTTGGAGAAGAATTTGTTGGAAATGATAAAGTTGCTCTCATCCTGGGTGATAATATTTTCTATGGATCCGGGTTTCAGCAACTACTTACAGAAAATAATGACCCGGAAGGTGGAGTAGTTTTTGCATATCATGTTTCCGACCCGGAACGTTATGGTGTTGTGGAATTTGATGATAATTTTAAGGCAATCTCCATTGAGGAGAAGCCAAAACAACCAAAGTCGAATTATGCTGTACCGGGCCTCTATTTTTATGATAATTCCGTTATTGAGGTAGCAAAAAACATTAAACCAAGTGCAAGAGGTGAATATGAGATCACTGATGTAAACAGATATTATCTGGAGCAATCCAAATTAAAGGTTGGGATGTTAAGTCGTGGAACTGCATGGCTCGATACCGGCACCTTCAGTTCTTTGCTTGAAGCTTCACAATATGTAGAAGTAATCGAAAATCGCCAGGGACAAAAAATTGGATGTCTTGAAGAGATAGCTTACCGCCAGGGATTTATAGATGAAAACCAATTAAGAGAAATTGCTCAGCCATTGCTAAAAAGCGGATATGGGGCATACCTTTTGGATTTGCTGGAGGATTAGAATAAATAAACATGCATACAGTAGAACAACTACAAGAAAAGCTTAGAAGTGCTCTTAATACTATAAACTATAATAGGGAGCCAATTGAGATATATGAGCCTGTAGCTTATGCACTATCACAGGGAGGCAAGCGTATGCGGCCTATTCTTACTCTTTTATCATGTGATATGTTTGGAGGTAATATTGAAGAAGCTATAATTCCGGCAATCGGGATTGAGATATTTCATAATTTCACTCTACTTCATGATGATATTATGGATGATGCTCCCCTTAGAAGAGGAAAAGAAACTGTTTACAAAAAATGGGATACTAACAGGGCCATCCTTTCCGGCGACATGATGATGATACTTGCCAGTAAATATGTTTCAAAAGTCGACACATCATTATTGAAAGATGTTCTATATGCTTTTAATAAAGCAGCCGGAGAAGTTTGTGAAGGACAACAATATGATATGAACTTCGAAACAGCTCAACATATTTCTATTAAGGATTATTTAAAAATGATACGATTAAAGACTGCTGTCCTACTAGCTGCCAGCCTTGAAATTGGAGCTATTATTGCAGGAGCCGGAAATGAAAATATTAACAAAATTTACAAGTTCGGAGAGAACATCGGCCTGGCTTTTCAACTTCAGGATGACCTCCTGGACGTTTATGGAAAGCAGGAAAAATTTGGAAAGAAAACAGGAGGAGACATTGCTGCCAATAAAAAAACATATCTCTACTTAAAAGCATTTGAGCTGGCAAAGGGTAAAGATCTGGAATCTCTGACAAAATATTATACAGAAAAGAATATCGACAAAGAGGCTAAAATCAGGACTATTAAAGAGATGTATGACAAGCTGGAAGTTAAATTACATGTTGAAAAAGAAATAAATAATTATTATTCTGAGGCGTCAAGAATGCTTGCTGAAATCAATATTCCTGATGTAAACAAGAAAGAACTTATTAATCTTGCAGATAAATTGTTGGTAAGGGATTATTGATTTGATTTGAATTCATTATCCAGTTCTTCCAGTTTAGTGCTTAGCTTCTCCCAGTTATTCATCTCTGTTTCAATCTCATTTTTCAATTCTTCATATTTACGGTAAACTTCATCTGATCTTAAATCATCATCGTATTTTTCAGGATTACTAAGTAAATCATCTATCTTGGTCTTTTCATCCTCCAGTCGGCTAATTTCAATCTCTGATTTTTTTATCTGATTATTAAGTTTCCGTCTCTCTTTTTCGTATCGCTTTTTCCGTTCAAACTGAAGTTTATTATCTGATGCAGATCGTTCTGTTTTCCTTTTGGTTTCTCTCTTTTTCTTTTCGAGCTGTTTGAGTGTTCTCAATTTACGTGATTCCAAAAAATCATAAATATCACCGATATACTGACTAATATTCCTGTTTTTAAATTCGAAAACTCTATTTGTCAGCCCCTGAAGGAAATCCCTGTCGTGCGACACAATGATCATAGCACCATCATATTTAAGCAATGCATTTTTTAAGATATCCTTGGATTGCATATCCAGGTGGTTTGTAGGCTCATCCAGAATCAACAAATTAACAGGTGTAAGGAGCAATTGAGCAAGTGCAAGCCGGGATTTTTCCCCTCCTGAAAGAACTTTCACTTTTTTTTCGATTGTATCATCTGAGAAAAGGAAACTGCCAAGTATTGTCCTGACCTTAGTCCTGATTTCTCCAACTGCAACATCATCAATAGTCTGAAAGACTGTTTTATTAGGATCAAGCAACTGTGCCTGATCCTGTGCATAATATCCAATCTTCACATTATGACCAAGTTTGGATTCTCCTTCATATTCAAGATCACCCACAATTATCCTGGATAATGTCGTTTTTCCTTCTCCATTTTTCCCGACAAAAGCAATGGATTCCTTCTTGATAACTGCAAAATTAACATCCTTTAAAACAAGATTATCCCCATAACTTTTTTCTATATCCTTTGCTTCTAAAACAACTTTCCCACAATGGGGTGAGGGAGGAAAGCTAAAATGAATGGCGGAAGTATCAATTGAGTCAACTTCAACTTTATCCAGTTTATCAAGCATCTTGATCCGTGACTGGACTTGTTTTGATTTAGTATTTTTATAGCGAAAGCGTTCGATAAACCTCTCAGTACTTGCAATCTGTCTCTGCTGGTTATTATATGTAGCCTGCTGAAGTTCAATACCTTCTTCCCTCTGCAATACATAATCAGAATAGCTCACTTTGTAATCATAGATCTTTGCCTGAGATATCTCGATGGTACGCTTGGTTACCTTATCAAGTAAAGCTCTGTCGTGAGATACTAGAATCACAGCACCGGGATAATTAATCAAAAATTCCTCCAGCCATTGTATCGATTCAATATCAAGGTGATTGGTAGGTTCATCCAATAAAAGCACATCAGGTTTTTGAAGGATGATCTTTGCCAGTTCAATCCTCATTTGCCAGCCACCGCTTAGCTCTTGAAGTGGAGTATGAAAATTTTCATACGTGAAGCCAAGTCCGATAAGCACTTTTTCTGTATCTGCTTCTTTTGTAGCACCACCTATTATTTTATACCTTTCATTTGCATCATTAAGCCTTGCAATCAACTTAATATAACTATCAGACTCATAATCAGTACGGGTTGCTATTTCGTTATTTAATTTATTTATTTTTGATTCAAGCTTTATAGTCTCATCAAATGCTGTAAGAGTTTCATCAAAAACGGATTTGTTACTGCTTATGACTTTTTCCTGGGGAAGATATCCAATGGTAGTACCTGAAGGTTTTGCAACACTTCCTTTTTCAGGATCCATTATTCCTGTAATAATTTTGAGTAAGGTTGTTTTCCCAGCACCATTACGGCCAACCAGTCCAATCCTGTCCCTCCTATTTATAATAAATGAAATATCATTAAAAAGATAGGTGCCTGAAAAATGTATTGAGAGATTAGATATTGAGATCATTGTTAAGCCAAATTATTTGCATCGGCAAAAATAGTATTTCTACAAACATGTTCAAACAAAAAAAGGGCTGATGACGTGGTCAATCTCGAATTGTTATATTGCTAAATTGTTATTAATGTTGCATCTATAAATATAGCCTTTTAGATCTCTCCCTGCAAAATTTTCGCTTCGCTGCAATTTTTCCCGTCGAGATGACGGCCTAGCAATTTTTTACATGATAAATGGCTCAGGATTTTGGCTAGCCAAAATCCTGAGCCATTTATCCCCTTATAGTATTGTCACACGTCATCTCGACCGGAGCGAAGCGAAGGGAGAGATCTCTTGTACGACTCAACAAAAAAGGCCAGCCAAAATGGCCAGCCCTTTTCTTAAATCAAAGACAATTTTCAAATTATTTTAAGTTTATTCTACAGAGATCTTCTCTGTAACAACACCATTTTCAGTATTAAGCTGAATAAAATACATACCAGTGCTTAATGATCTTACATCAACATTGAAGTTATCAGAATTAACAACATTCTGTAAAACTACCTGGCCAATATAATTAATGATAGTATATTCACTGATATTATGCGTACAATTCACAATGAAATGGTCGTATGCAGGATTTGGATAGACATTATAGCTGAATTCTTTTTCGATTTCATGAATACCAATACTTGTATAATAAGGTATAGCAAGTCCGGTAACTTCAGCACCGCTATCAAACTCACCAAGATTTATGCTCATTCCCGTATTAACATCTACAATCCTCAGTTGTCCACCATTAGTTGCATCGTAGGCCGCCATAAACAGTCTGTCACCGGCACGATCGAATTCCATATCCTGGGCAAAATTTGCATCAAAGCCAATGTATCCGATTGCAGTTCCGACACCAGTCATCTTATCAATTGAATAAAGCTGGTCGTCACCGATACCCACTGAATACAAATCTCCTGCAAGGTTACAAGCAAGGTTGATCATTAATCCGGATGTACTTCCAATCATTGTTGGAGCTCCTGTCCAGACATCAATAGTATAAAGCACTGATTCTGTCGCAGCTGAATAACTCATAGCATACATTGTATTTGTAGAGTAATCATAGGACAATCCTGTCCAGTTTTCGTCGGTAGTTACAGGATTTGAAATACTAATAATTGATCTTGCTCCTGTTATAGTATCAAAAGTAAGAAACTGTTTTATAGGCTCATATAATAATCCAAACCATCTGTTACCTGCCCCCCATGTCCCGCAATAAACCGGAACCATTGTTGATTGATCAGAAATGTTAGTAATGATCCCCGGAAATTGCATATTAAATTTTGATGGGCCTTCTATTGCTCCGTTTGCAACATAACAGTATGCATCAAGGTTTACAGGTGCAATATGAGCTATTGCGGTATTCAGAGTATCATTGCTGAGATTATTATCACCCAACAGGCTGGTATAAACTGTAAAAGTGTATGTCCCAAGGTTCGAAAGGTCAACAGGTGTAGCAAAAGTATAAAGATAGGTATTAAACGGATTGATGTTTCCATTAACTGTTTCAGTGACCGGTGGGCCTCCGTTAAAAATATAGGTCACATCAAACCCGGACTGTGGCAGAGAACCAAAATTTTGTATTTCAACCTCAACATTCTCACTGGAAGTAAGGTTTGGGCCACTAACCGGCGACAACATTGAAATAACTCCAACATCGTTAGTATCTGCTGCTGTAGAAAGAAGGTCGTAGCCAAAGCAAATATCCACAGGTGTTCCCTGCAGCAATCCACACAATAATGTTTTAGAAGTAGCAGTATCATCGAACATAAACAATCCTCCTGCAATGCCTGTACCAAGGTCATTACTAATACTATGAGGGATTCCTGTAAGTTGTCCGGAAGGCAAATGATACTTCTCTACCTGGCATACACCAGAAGAAGAAGAAGTGCCTGTAAATATCCAAAGGAATGGGCCACCGGGTGTTTTACCATCATAAGCTGATCCGTACATACTTGGAGGAGCTGCAATAGTATTAATTGAAGCTCCTGCTTTGGTAATCAGCCGCAGATCCTCTGACCAGTTGTTTATCCAGAAGGCATCATTAACAGAATCATAGGCAATAGATCTAACAGGAGCAGGAGAAGGAATAGTACTTACAAGTTGCTGGTTATCAAAATCCATCTGCCATATATAATTGCTTGCATCACTTCCGTAAAAGTACTGTCCGTCGTATGCCATATCCCTTACATTTGCCACTCCGGGAATTGCAATATAAGTAACAAAATTACCTGCCATATCGAATTTCAAAATTGTATCTGATTTATACAGTGAAACATAAATATAACTTCCGTCTGTTTCTGCACCAACACAATCACCTTTTCCTGAGGGAGTTTCCACATCATACTGAAATTCCAAATTCCAAATTTTGGCTCCTTTTAATGTCTCAATATGCCGATCCTGATTTAAACCGGCAAGATCCGATTCGGATTTAACAGCAAGATCATATGCTCTATTTTGCATTGCTGAATAATGATCCTTCACATACTGTTTAGCTGAAACAGTTTTGTTGTTATACTGGCCAAAAGCCAGGGAAGATAACAAGAACATCAGAAGCATCAGTTTGTTAATTTTTGTAAATGTTTTCATAGGCATTTGTTTTTAGTGGTGGGTTAATAAATATGCAAACAAATATAAGAAATAATTGTTAAATTGATAAATTGCTTCTATTGTTATTTGCTTCAGGGTTTCCATCCCCTCGTACCTCGGGGATTTTAACCCTTCTCATATTCAGAAATTGGATATTGGAAATTAGAAATTAAGTAGTTAAAATATTTTCTTTCAAATTTCAAGTTTGAACCTTCTCCAAAAAATCTTTTTATCGCCACTAAGTCTCAAAGACACAAAGATTCACTAAGGGTAAAATATTGTATTCAAGATTTGTGAAGCTTAGAGACTTAAAGTCTTTGTGGCATTTCTTAATTTTAGTGTTGACTTAAATAAAAAAAGGGCAGCATCTCTGCCACCCTCGTTTCAATTTCGAAATCTTAATATCTAAAACCAAAATAATTTTCAAATTATTTTAAGTTTATTCCACAGAAATCTTCTCTGTAACAACACCATTTTCAGTATCAAGTTGAATAAAATACATTCCAGTGCTTAATGAGCTTACGTTAACATTGAAGTTATCAGAGTTGACAACATTATGTAGAACAACCTGTCCGACATAGTTAATAATAGTATACTCACTGATGTTGTGTGTACATTTCACTGTGATTTGATCGGAAGCTGGGTTTGGATAAACATTATAGCTGAAATCTTTAACGATTTCATCTATACCAACACCTGCATAATAAGGGATAGCAAGCCCTGTAATTTCAGCTCCATTCTCGAAAGCACCGATGAGTGTAGTCATACCTGTTACCACATCTACAATTCTAAGTTGCCCTCCTCCCGGGTCTGCATAAGCTGCCATAAATAAGGCATTTGAGGCACGGTCGAATTCCATATCCTGTGCATAATTAGAATTAAAGCCGGTGGCTCCAACAAGAGTTCCTGCACCAGTGAATTTATTTATTGAATATAAGTTATCATCACTAAGATCGAGAGCATATAATTCGCCTGCAAGGTTACAAGCCAGGTTGATCATCAGCCCGGATGTATTACCAACTTGTGTTGCAGCAGCAGTCCAAATATCAATAGTATAAAGCACAGAAGCTGTTCCATTATATGACATTCCATACATTGTACTTGTAGAATAATCATATGATATTCCTGTCCAGCTTTCGTTAGTACCACCAACAAGATTACTTATTCCAATTATTGACCTGGCGCCTGTGATAGTATCAAAAGTAATAAATTGGTTTGTGCTACTAACAATTGCGAACCATTTGTTACCGACACCCCATGTACCACTATATACCGGATCCATAGACGAGTGGTCAGCAATATTTGTGATAATACTTGGGAACTGCATATTAAAAATTGAAGGGCCCTCTGTTACACCATTGTTAGCATAACAGTATGCATCAAGATTAATAGGGGCAATATGGGCAACTGTTTCATAAATAGTATCATTAGAATTATCTAGATCTCCTGTAAGGCTTGTATAGATTGTAAAGTTATAGGTTGTAAGGGCAGACAGATCACAAGTTGTTCCAAATGTATAAACGTATGTGTTGTAGGCATTTATAGTTGCTGTTACTGTTTCCGTTACAGGAGCACCTCCATTTAGAATATAAGTAACATCAAATCCTGTTTGTGCAGTTGTTCCAAAGTTCTTTATCTCAACTTCTAGAATCTCAGAGGAACTTAAACCAGAACCGGTCTGAGGAGCAAGTAAGGCAACCACTCCCACATCGTTAGTATCAGGAACACAGGCAGCAAGGTTATAACCAAAAAAGGCATTATTTTGCACCATGCCTCCCAGTGTAAATTCTCCGGGTACAATACTATCAGCTATAAATAAACCACCTGCTGTTGAAGATACACCAAGATCGGCCTGTACATCGAACATATATCCTGTAAGTTGTGCAGCAGTAACATCTATCTGATATATCCTGGCCTGATCAGACCCTGCTCCAATATCATGGATCCAAAGGAAAGGGCCTCCTTGTGATACAGTATCATATGCTGCACCTATCATTTGAGCAAGATTAATGGAGCCATGAGGAATGGTACTTAAAGTTGTACCAGTACGGCTAGCTAATACAAGATCACTATTCCAGTCTCCAACCCAGAATGCATCATTATGTGGGTCATAAGCGATTTCGCTAACAAGTGCGGTTGTATTTATCGTACCAATTAATGTATGATTAACAAAATCCATCTCATAAATAGCAGTGCCTAATGTACCTGTGGCATCAATAACACCAGCATAAAAATGATTACCATCATATGCAAGGTCAAGTTTTCCACCTGTTATTCCTGGTATCACAAAGCCATCAACATAATTTCCTGCCATATCATATCTGAATATCGTATCATTATTCCACATCGTAACATAAAAATAATCTCCGTCGGTATGAACTCCGGTACCAACGTTAACAGGATAAGCAAACTGTAAGGCCCATCCTTTTGCACCTTTATCTCCAAAGAGAGTTTTTGGTGCGTTTCCTGATGCATTAAAATCCTTTAATATCATCGAACTGGAATTATTTTCAGCTTTAGTGAGAAAGCTTTTTGTGTTCAGCTGTGCAAATGCAACAGATGATGTTAAAAAAAACACCAATAAAATTTTTGTAATTAAAGTAAATTTTTTCATTGTAGGGGGTTTTGGTTAATATTTCATTTGATGAATGCAAATATAACATATTATTTTATTCGCAAATGATTTGGATGTATTTTAATTTGAAAATGAGATAATTTGAAAATTTGAAAATGAAATAATCACTGCTGTCCGGTAAACTTAATAAAATGCATTATAGATTCTTCACTATTCATCGTAGCGCCCACAACACGATGCTAATGATCAGGTGAAGCGGGGACGCTTCGCTATACAAGGCTTATATTCATTGTTAATTATAAAAAAAAGAGGGAGCAAAATATGCTCCCTCTTTATCAAGTTCTAACTTAAACAATTTTTAAATTAACTCATTTTTAAATTATTTATTCGATTGTGATCTTACGTGTTGTGATACCGTCTTCATTTTCCATTTGCAAGAAATAAACACCTGATCCAAAAGAAGAAGTATTGATCCTTACATTTTTGTCATTTACAGGTATTTCAAGAATAGTCTGTCCGACGTAGTTTATCAATCTGATATTACTAATTTTTTCATTAGAAGTAACATAAACATAATTTCTTGCAGGATTCGGATACACATTATATTCAGTAGCATCAGCAATATTTTCTTTAATTCCAACCGGGCCATAATAT
The DNA here is from genome assembly GCA_021106655.1 of Bacteroidales bacterium. Lineage (GTDB taxonomy): Bacteria > Bacteroidota > Bacteroidia > Bacteroidales > SMBSF77 > SMBSF77. The sequence continues at coordinate 3,027 of JAIOTT010000304.1, read as the reverse complement.
GGTACAGCCAAACCTGTTATTTCTGCACCACCAAGTAAGTCACCTATTACTGTTGTTCCACCATTAACCACGTCAACAAGTCTTAATTGTCCACCTAAAACATCGTTATAAGAGAGGTAATAGCAAATATCATTTTCACGGTCGAATTCCATTGTCTGTGCATAGTTTGCATTAAGGCCAATATTACCAATTGCTGAACTTACTCCGGTATTTTTATTAACAGCACAAAGCTCATCAGTGCCAATATCAACAGCATAAAGGCTTCCACTTAGATTACATGCAAGATTGATCAATAATTTGCCAGGGCTGATCCCTATCTGAGTTGCGTTACCGGTAGTGTGATTAATAGAATAAAGAACAGCAGCTGAGCCATTATAAGTAATACCATATAATGTATTTGTTGAATAATCAAATGATATACCTGTCCAGCTTTCATTTGCCGGATCAGAAGGATTAGCATTTCCAATAACTGTCCTGTTTCCGGTGATAGTATCCAGGGTAACTAACTGAACTCCTGCAATTCCATACCATTTATTACCAGGTCCCCAGGTAGCAGCATAAATTGGATCATCAGCTGATTGATCGGCAATAGATAGAATTATTGAAGGGTCGTTCAGGAAGAAATAAGCCGGGCCAGCCGGTAAGAAGCTTGTTGGATCTAACGCAACATAGCAATATACCTTTGTGTTAGGTAAATTTAAAACTTTAACATTTGCGCTGGCACAATCATTAGCCGGGTCAACATCACCTGTTAGTTGTGTACAAACATCAACAACATAATCGCCAACCGGTGGATCCCAAAGATCAAAAGTTACCTGTACTGTGCCACCAGCTGCAAGGCCTGTAACAGTTTTAACTGATGTATAACCACCTGTGATTATCATTTCAACGTCAAAAGTTTGTGTAGCAGAGCCAAAATTCATTACAGTAGCCAATGGAGTCATTGCTCCCGGTTGTATCATAGAAGAGATATCAACAGAAATTGCTCCAACATCATCTGCAGGAGGAGAACCAATAGCAACATTATCAAGGAATATTGCATCACCGTCATTCTGATTATCAGCCACATTCTCATTAAAAGCAATGTAAATATCAGATCCTGCATAGGCGTCCAGAGGATAACTGTAAAAAACCCACCCTGTGTCAGTTGATGACAAAACAATAGAGGCAATAGTTGTTGTAAAACTAGCCATCTGATTATCAGTAGTTGAAAGTTTTATATCCACTTTATCAGCATAATCGAAGTATTTATTAATCCAGAAAGTCAGTAAATCACCGGTCTGAACACTGGTGTACTGTGAAGTAACCAGCCACTGGTCATTAGATGCAGCGCCTCCTGTTGACCATGTACAAAATGCAACACCAATACCTCCACCCACAGGAGCAGATGTTACGGTACCACCGGTCCATCCTGGTATTGGAGATGCACCAGCAGTTTGTCTTTCCCAACCTGAACCACCATCAGGACTATATACAGTCCATCCGGCTGGTGGAAATCCTACTCCTTCAAAACCTTCGAACATATAAGTTCCTTTTGAACCTTTGCTTTGTGATTCGGCAATTGCATTTGCAATTAATTGTTCTGCACGAAAGCTATAAGCCTTGGTTACTGTAGCTTTTTCAAAGGAGAGCTCCTGATTCGCACTGGTTTTAGGTGCGGAGAAATCCTTTTGTTGTGCTGTTAAAAATCCAGCTAACAGCATTACTGTTAATAATAGTGTAAATCTTTTCATGTTCTTTTTTTTAAATTAATAATATGATTTGCTATGTTCTTTTGTTTCAGTTTGCAAAAGTAATTTTTTTGTATTAAAAAAAAAATATTAGACAGTTAAATTGTTTAGTAGGAGAATGCCATGGCGTTGTACTACATTGACGGGTCCCAAAAAACTTCTTCAAAGTTCTGAATTATATCATCTTCTATTTTTATTCCTTCATTTTCCAAGAGTTGCCTCATGATATCCGGTCCACCGAAATGATATTTACCTGTCAGCATACCATTACGGTTAACAACTCTGTGTGCCGGAACATTATGCTTGCCAGTGATTGACTTATTCATAGCCCATCCAACCATACGTGCAGAACCTCTTGATCCAAGATATTCAGCAATTGCACCATATGAGGTAACTCTTCCATACGGTATCAATTCAACTACTGCATAGACCTTTTCAAAGAAAGATTGGTTGCATGATGTGTTCATAAACGACAGGAATTAATTTCTTGGGATTGTAGAAATTTGTTAATAAATGTGTTAATGTGATAATATGCTAATGTGATAATATGCTAATGTGATAATGTAAAAAAATAGTTCCATATAATTGGTTACCTAATTTGAAGTTTTTGTACTAATAGCAAAATTAAAAAAAAGAATTCGATATGAGAAAGGAAAAGGATAACATTATTATTAAATTAAGTTTTGAGTTTGCACTAGCAATTATTAAATTTTCAGAGGTTTTGTACCTCAAACGAAAATATGTTATATCTAAACAATTATTAAAATCAGGCACTTCCATTGGTGCAAATATTAAAGAAGCTCAAAGCTCAGAGAGTTTAGCCGACTTCATCCACAAAATGAAGATCGCATCAAAAGAAATATCCGAAACAGAATATTGGCTTCAACTGTGTAAGCATTCAAAAACCTATCCTAATGATGATCAACTTCCAGATCAGCTAACAACTATTGCTAAAATCGTAACCAAAATAATCACAACTGCTAAAAACAATCTGAAAACCAGGCAAAAATCCTAAACCATAAGTTTCATATTGCCACATTAGCATATTATCACATTAGCACATTAATTATGTTTTCAAATTAAATTTTATGTAAGTAATCTTCTTCCCTTCTTCCAGCCAGATTTTCTCATAATAAGTTTGTACCAGAATCACATCTTCCTGCAGCTCTGAATTCTAAAGATCTTTGGTTTTATATATTAGATTATGGCCGGACTCTTTAATTATTTTCAAAGTATAATTGTGGAACATTTTATTATCTGTCTTGAGATGTAAAATACCTTCAGGTTTTAAAATATT
>JAIOTT010000398.1 GCA_021106655.1 Bacteroidales bacterium | reverse complement strand
GAGTCAGCAACATCATTGACCAATACCCAAACAGAATCATTTTCCAGAATTGTTCCCTGGGGAAAATTATGAGCCCCTGACCATGGATTACCATTATAATTTGTGAGAATACTATAATCTGAAAGAACAATGTCCCCTCCACTTTTGTTGTATATCTCAAGATATTTATTGCTTGAACTACCTTCACCGTATTCGGAGAAAAAGAGGCCATATGTACCGCCTGCACTACATCCAACATGAGAACCAAGATAGTCCCAGGTGTTAATTGGATAAACTATCCATTCAGAGTTAAGGGAATCTGTTCCTGCTGAGGCATTCCAATCAGGGTTTCCGGTACAGACTGTTGATTTTCTTACAAGAGTATGATTAACTGTACCGTCAGCAACACCTGCAACTGGCCATGCAACTCCGGGATCAATAAAATCATATAAACCGATAATATCAAGTATTGTAGTATCAGAAGGAGTAATGCTAACTAAAGCTCTGACATCATTTCCATTAAAAGACATAATATATCCTGAGGCGTTATATGCAAATATCTCGTCAGCCTGAGCAAGAATAAGAGGGTCAGCTGCCTCATTAGCTATCACCCAAACATCGCCGGGCGCAAGTATCGCCCCGGCAGGAAAGGAATGCATACCACTCCATGCACTACCATTATAATTTGTGAGAATATTATAATCCGAAAGTGTTACATTAGCTCCGGTTCCATTAAATATTTCAAGAAATTTATTATTGTTGCTGCCTTCACCGTATTCAGAAAAGAACAGGCCACTGGTCTGCGATATAATGTTATTAGTACCCAGCAGGGCAATCATTATAATAAACAGAGTTAATTTTGGTAGTTGAGTAATTGACTTTTTCATAAGATTTGGTTTTTAAATTAATCTAATTTTCCTTCTTACAAATAAACAAAATAATTCTCAAATTTTCAAAAAATCTTGTAAACATTTTGTTAATATTACAGTTGAGTAGTTAATTAGTTAAATAGTAAAAGAAATTTTATGATAAAAAAAAGGCTCACGGAGTACACCGTGAGCCTTCGATCAAATCAATTAAATCAATTATTTATTATCATCTTTATCGTCCTTATCATCCTTCACCTCTTCAAAGTCAACGTCGGTAACCTCATCGCTTGGTGCAGATGAATCACCATCAGGTTGTGCAGAAGCATCGGGACCTGGCTGTTGACCGGCATCCTGTGTAGCTTTATACATTTCCTCGCTGGCTGCCTGCCAGATTGAGTTAAGTGCATTCATAGCATTATCTATTGCTTCGATATCCTGATTTTTATGAGCTTCTTTCAGATCAGCAAGGCCTTTTTCTATAGGTTCTTTTTTGTCTGCAGGAAGTTTATCGCCATATTCCTTAATTTGTTTTTCCGTTTGAAAAATAAGTGCATCAGCGCTATTGATCTTATCGATCTTTTCTCTTTCTTTCTTATCAAGTTCTTCGTTTGCCTTAGCTTCATCTTTCATTCTCTGGATATCTTCATCTGTAAGTCCTGATGAAGCTTCTATCCTGATATTTTGAGATTTCCCTGTAGCTTTATCCTTTGCCGAAACATTAAGAATGCCATTCGAGTCGATATCAAAAGTAACTTCAATTTGAGGAATACCTCTTGGAGAAGGTGGAATACCATCCAGATGGAATCGTCCAATACTTTTGTTCTGGCTTGCCATCGGCCTTTCGCCCTGAAGAATATGTATCTCAACAGAAGTTTGATTTTCGGCTGCTGTTGAAAATGTTTCTGATTTCTTTGTAGGTATAGTTGTATTTGCATCAATCAGGCGTGTCATAACACTTCCGAGAGTTTCAATTCCGAGTGAGAGTGGTGTCACATCCAGCAAGAGCACATCCTTGACTTCTCCTGTTAATACACCTCCTTGGATTGCAGCACCAACGGCAACAACCTCATCAGCGTTTACTCCTTTTGAAGGCGGCTTACCAAAGAAATTTTCAACAATTTTCTGTATTGCAGGTATACGTGTTGATCCACCAACCAATAATATTTCATCAATATCTGAAGTTTTCATGCCTGCATCTTTCATTGCGGTTTTGCATGGTTCAAGAGTAGCTTGCACAAGCTCATCTGTCAGCTGATCAAATTTAGCTCTCGATAAAGTTCTTACAAGATGTTTTGGTATACCATCCACAGGCATAATATAAGGGAGGTTTATTTCAGTTGAGACAGAACTTGATAATTCGATTTTTGCTTTTTCAGCTGCTTCTTTCAATCTTTGAAGAGCCATAGGATCTTTTCTCAGGTCTATATTCTCATCTTTAAGAAATTCCTCAGCAAGCCAGTCAATTATTGTCTGGTCAAAATCATCACCTCCAAGATGGGTATCACCATTAGTAGATTTCACTTCAAAAACTCCGTCTCCAAGCTCAAGGATTGATATATCAAATGTTCCTCCACCAAGATCAAAAACAGCAACATTAATATCTTTATTTTTCTTATCCAGACCATATGCCAGTGCAGCTGCAGTTGGTTCATTAATGATCCTTTTAACAGTAAAACCGGCTATCTCTCCGGCTTCTTTGGTAGCCTGACGCTGTGAGTCACTGAAATAAGCAGGTACTGTTATCACAGCTTCAGCAACCTCCTGACCAAGATAATCCTCTGCGGTCTTTTTCATCTTCTGTAAAACCATTCCGGATATTTCCTGTGGTGTATATTTTCTATCATCAATTACAACCCTTGGAGTGTTATTTTCCCCCTTAACCACTTTGTATGGGATTCGATTTACTTCTTTAGAAACTCTGTCGTAAGTTTCACCCATAAACCTCTTGATTGAGAAGATGGTTTTTTCAGGATTTGTAATTGCTTGTCTTTTTGCAGGATCTCCAACTTTTCTCTCTCCGTTCTCTGTAAAAGCAACTATAGAAGGTGTTGTTCGTCTTCCTTCACTGTTAGGAATTACAACAGGCTCGTTGCCTTCCATTACAGCCACACATGAGTTAGTAGTTCCAAGATCAATTCCAATTATTTTTCCCATTGTTTATTATTTTATTATTAAATATTGTTATTTTTTTCGATTATGTAAGATTTGGTTGTCAATGATTATGCCAATAATGAAATAAATGCTGCAGGTGAAAAATTGGCATTAATCTTTCTGTAATCAATATATCTTACTGACAGAATTAATGACAAAAAGACAGGACAGTGATCAGTAAACAGTGATCAGTAAACAGTAAACAGATACTGATAACTGACAATTGATAACTGATAATTGATAACTGTTTACTGATAATTGTTTATTCAAACTGAAGCCCCTGATCGCGGAGTTTCTCGGCTGAAGGTGCTGAAAGGGGAAGTGATCTGACTTTATTGTATCTACTACAGAAAATCCCAATACCATTATCTATATTAGTATAGGCCGGCCTGTCTTCAACAATCGAATTATTGGGTTCATTAATATCAAGATAAGTGTTTAATTCATCATCAGCTACTGAAAAAATATAATCAACATAGCCATGTATACGAGCATCAATATTTCCCTCCAGGGCAGGATCATCATAAGGAACTGTTGCATTAATATTATCGTAAAAACCCTGCCCGCTATACTGGATTTTCATCTCGCGTCCTCCATTAGTATTCAGTGAGTTTAAAGGACTGAATACCCAGTCGGTATATCTTTCAATAGTATCTGAACCAAAACTCTTTTCTTTGAAATTAAATCTTATAGTTATTTGATATCTTCTGCCATTTTTAGCAGAGAACCATATTATATCTGTGGGGTTTACGCTTGTAAACGAGGCACTCCCACCTGCCCGAGGTTTATCAATGGTAAAATCATGAACAATAAGGCTTTCTGATGAAATGACCTTCCCGCTTGTCAGATTCTCTATCTTAAGTTTGTAAATATTATCTTCATCAAGATCTGCATTAAACTTATACAAGATCTGCCAGTCGGAAAAGAAAGCTCCTGATTCCTTATTCGTATCCAAAACAGGATTAACCAGATATGATTTTTTTTCAATACCATCTTTCCATTCGCTAACTATAACTTTAAGATCAGTGGTATCATAATAAAGAGAATCGGGGATTTGCGCAATTTCAATAGCATTACCATCCTCACCTGTTGTAAAGGCTTTGGTGATTTTTATATAATGTTCAGTATCATCTTGATCAAGTATAGAATATACAATAGTAATATCTTTCCATTCAGCATTCAGATTAAAATCCTTTTCACATGAAATCAAAATGAGACTTACGATAATTGCCAGACAAAAGAGATAGATTTTTTGCATGGTGCAAAAGTATAAAATATATTAGCACAACGAAAATGTTTGCAGGAAATTTTATTCTTGTTAAATTGTTCCATTGCTTCAATTGTTCGATTGTTGGTTTATTTAATGTTTAGTGATTTTTAGAGCTTTTGTGGCGAAAGAAATTACCAGTAAAACACAAAGACACAAAATTCCACAAAATCCACTTAACAATTGGACAATGTAACAATTGAACCATTGTTTTTCAAAAATTCTATGTAAATTTGTTAATAATTTAGAAATTATTCATTAAAAAAAAAGGAGTTTTTATGGGTAAGGCTGCAAAGATCACCAAAATTACTACTCATGTACTACAGGAGATGAAGCTGAAAGGGATAAAGATAGCTATGTTAACAGCATATGATTATTCCATGGCACGAATAATCGACAGTGCAAATATTGATATTATGCTGGTTGGGGATTCAGCATCTAATGTAATGTCAGGGCACAAAACTACCTTACCTATCACCCTGAATGATATGATCTATCATGCTTCCTCGGTTATGCGGTGTTCGCCCAGAGCCCTGGTTGTTGTTGACCTTCCATTTGGAACTTACCAGGGAGATTCAAAAGAAGCATTAATTTCTGCGATCAGGATAATGAAAGAGTCAGGTGCCAATGCCGTTAAACTGGAAGGTGGAAAAGAGATACTTGAGTCTGTCGACAGAATTTTAACAGCAGGCATACCGGTTATGGGACATTTAGGACTTACTCCTCAATCTATACATAAGTTTGGTACTTACATTGTACGGGCAACAGAAGAACATGAAGCAAAGAAATTAATAGAAGATGCTAAGCTGTTAGAAAAAGCAGGATGTTTTGCACTAATTCTTGAAAAAATACCTGCCGAGCTTGGAGCTAAGGTAACAAAAGAACTTAAAATCCCTGTTATTGGAATAGGTGCCGGAGGAGGTGTTGACGGACAGGTTCTCGTATTGCATGATATGTTGGGTATTACCCAGGAATTTTCTCCACGCTTCCTGAGAAGATATAATAACCTTCACGAAGAGATAAGAGGATCTGTAATCTCTTATATCAAAGATGTGAAAGCGCAGGATTTTCCTAATAAGAGAGAACAATATTAAATGGTTTCAGGTTCCAGGTTTCAAGTTTCAAGTTGCCGATAAGGCCTTGTCGGGCAATAAATAAGCCGGATATAATATGAAAAATTCAGTTCTTTACGAAGACAATCACATCATCATCATAAATAAAAAGCCCTCCGAAATAGTGCAGGGAGATAAAAGCGGCGATACTACCCTCAGCGATATTGTAAAAGAGTACATAAAGGAAAAATATAATAAACCGGGAAAAGTATTTCTGGGAGTGGTGCACAGAATCGACAGACCGGTTAGTGGTATTGTAATATTTGCGCGTACATCCAAATCTCTTAGCCGTTTAAATGCAATGCTAAAGGATAGGTCTATCCAAAAATACTAT
>JAIOTT010000184.1 GCA_021106655.1 Bacteroidales bacterium | reverse complement strand
AGAAAGATGGGATTTTCATTTTGAAATACTCCAAGCTTTGTTGAGGTGGAACCCGGGTTTATAGTGATGATCTGAACGTCTTTCATTGAGTGTAAGGAGTATCGTATTTATACTTATTTTGCCATCAGGGCTCCAAGTGCAATGGAATATAATTTAATTTTTATACTGTCACCACGTGATGACAAAACACAGGGAACTCTTGCTCCGGCGACAATAGCTGCTAGTTCACAGTTTGCAAGTTTTGTATTGGTTTTATAAAACACATTTCCTGATTCAATATTTGGAAATAATATACAGTCTGCCTGTCCTGCAACTTCTCCGCCGAGATTTTTAATTTCTGCTGATTCTTTATCTATGGCTACATCAAGTGCAAGAGGCCCGTCTATAAAGGCACCTTTGATCTGTCCTCTTTCTGCCATTTTTGAAATAATTGCAGCATCAGTACTTGCCGGCATCTTTAGTAACACAAATTCAGATGCAGCTAAGACAGCAACTCTTGGTGTTTCAATATTTATAGAATGAGCAGTATGGATTAGGTGTTTTGTGATAGCGATTTTATCTTTTAACTCAGGAAGAGGATTGATAGCTACATCACCAACAATTAATAGCTTATGATAATTCGGACTTTCCAGAACAGTAACATGACTTAATATTGCCCCGGGATCTGTTAAACCTTGCTCTTTGTTTAATATTGCTCTTAGATATTTATCAGTACTCACAAGCCCTTTCATCAAAATATCTCCCTTGCCCTCATTAATCAGCGATACAGCCCTATTAGCAGCTTTTATTTTATCAGCTTCATGAAGAATTTGAAATTTGTTTACATCAATGTTGTGAGTATCGCAGCTTTGATGTATCAGGTTTTCGTCGCAAACAAGGATTCCCTCAATAATTCCCAGGTCAATAGCCTCACTTACGGCCCTAATAGTGTGATAATCATTTGCATATGCAGCGACTAATCGTTTTTTCTCCTTAGTTTTAAGAACTTCGAACATCTGATCCAGCTTACTGATAGTCATTGAAACTCCTCCTGTTAGTTATATGTATTATTATAAATTCACTGCAAAAGTAGCAAGAAGGACTAATAATATCAATAATAAATGAAATATTATCTGTTTTTGAAATTGAAACTTGTAATTTATTTAGGATTTTATTCTGAATAGAACTCAATCATCTCCTGTATTGCTGACTTACATACCGGGCAAAAGTTATTGTATTTTGCAGATTTCATTGTACAGTCGATGAACGGACGGAAAACACCTTTTGCTTTATAACCACCTCCTTCATAAACACCTATTGTATTTTTAAAATTATCATTTACAGGTGTAGGAACCGGAGTGGTAGTTGAGAGTTTATCTTTCCACTTAGTTTCGAATTCTACAAGCGTTGTCAGGTTTGGCTCCCAGGGTTCAACATCAAGCGGATAAAAATCTTCAACCGCAACATCGGAGGTATAGTATTCGTCTCCAAGACCTGCAAAGGCGTGTCCAAACTCATGTATAAACACAAAGTCGGATTTTGCGTTATCGCTCGAACAAACGGAATAAAAATTATAGATACCGCCACCACCGTATTTCTCAGTATTTACCAGAATATAAATCTGATCATAGGGAGCGTATGCTGCAATGTTTCTGACCTGCTTATATGTTTTAGTTGTTAAATAACGCTCTGAGCCGAAAGTATAAAAATTAGTATTTACAAGGGTGTTCTTCCATATGTTTTTGCCGGGTTCGTCAGGACCTGACTCCCTGGAATAAGCTTTCACACACCAGATATTTATTTTTGAGGTATTTTCAGAAAAAGGCTCTGATCCAAGCAAAATATCCTTGAATCTTTCACTGTCCTTTCTGAATTTTTTCATTTGTTTCTTTGTGTATCCATCCGGAATTATCACAATATCAAGATGAGTAGCCGGATCACCGGAAAAGTGTATTTTAAAATTATCGTAATCCTTATGTGTTTCTTTTTTAATGAAGATATCATCCGGATCAACTATGTATTCGAATCTTTTACCCCATTTGTTTTTCTTATCCCTGCTATAAAATTCAACTTTTACATTTTTTTTCGGAAAAGGAAACACAATAGATTCCTGAAAACTTTTCCATGTTGTTCCTGCTTCCCTGGTAGTCTGCCATTCAGCGAATAATGATGAATACCCCCTGGAATATACCAGTTTCCCACTCTTTAGGTCATAGACCTCAAATTTATATTTACCATAATCAAATTTATCAATAAGATTTACTTTTGATCCACCCCAGTAAGGTTCTTCAATAAGTTCATCAATAGTATAAATTTCTGATGTATCATTTCCTGAATGATAATAGTCGATACGGAGGCTTTTGTTCTCAAAATGATCCTCAAAAGCCGCAAAGCTCTGAAGATTAAAAAAGATGAATAAGGTAAATATTAAATGTCTCATAATTAAGTTTTTAATTCTATTAACTTTAGGCACTCTGAGTACTTTTGGCACTCTAAGTACTTAATGTGCGTAAAGATAATTTGTTTTATTAAAAAAAATTGTATTTTTGGAAAGAAAAACTGTCTAACAACACAATGGGTTATTTTTCCATAAAGATCCTTATTTTATTCCTGAATATTAAAGAAAGGGATAGATTTTAATACCTCCTTATTTTTGAAATTAGGATCTCTTAATTCATTTTATAAAAAAAATAAATATTAATATGAAATTACCATTTTCTGAATCGTTTAGAATTAAAGCAGTTGAAACTATTTATAGAAGCACAAGAGAGGAAAGAGAAAAATGGATTCGCGATGCAAAATTTAATCTTTTTAATCTGAAGAGTAATCAAGTATTTATCGACCTGTTAACTGATTCAGGTACAGGAGCAATGAGTGATAAACAGTGGTCGGAATTAATGTTAGGCGATGAAAGCTATGCAGGGGCATCTTCATATTATAAGATGAAGGACACTATTAAAGACTTATTTGGATACGATTATTTTCTTCCTACACATCAGGGGAGGGCTGCAGAAAATGTACTTTTCTCGGTTTTGGTGAAGGAAGGCGATCTGGTTCCCGGCAACACTCATTTTGATACAACTAAAGTACATATTGAATACAGAAAGGCACTTCCTATTGATTGCACTGTTAATGAGGCTTTTGATTCCTCAAACAATCATACTTTTAAAGGGAATGTTGACTTGCAGAAACTGGAGGATGTTTTAAAGAACAATCCTAAAAGTAAAATACCTTTCATTATTGTAACTGTTACTTGCAACTCCTCAGGAGGACAACCTGTATCAATGCAAAATCTAAAGGATGTTTATTCCATGGCAAAAAAATACGATATCTCTGTTCTCTTTGATTCTGCTCGTTTTGCCGAAAATGCATATTATATCAAAACACTTGAAAAGGGCTATGAGGATAAAGCAGTAAAAGAGATTGTTAGTGAGATGTTTTTATATGCTGATATGATGACTATGAGCAGCAAGAAAGATGCAATAGTCAATATGGGTGGATTTATTGGCTTTCACAGTGAAGACCTTTTCAAAAAAGCCTCTGTCTTCAATATTATGTATGAAGGTTATATCACATATGGAGGTCTTTCAGGCAGGGATATGAATGCCTTAGCTCAAGGCTTAAAGGAAGGCATTGAATTTGATTATCTTGAAACAAGGATTAAGCAGGTAGCTTATCTTGGCCAAAAATTACTGGATTATGGAGTGCCTGTACTGGTACCTTTTGGCGGTCATGCTATCTTTGTTGATGCAACTCGCTTTTTACAAAATATCCCTAAGGAAGAATTCCAGGCACAGACACTTTCAATTGAACTCTATCTCGAAGGAGGAGTGAGAGGTGTGGAAATTGGTACCTTGCTTGCTGACCGGGATCCTCTAACACGTGAAAACAGATATCCTGATCTTGAACTTATGCGACTGGCAATACCTCGACGTGTATATACAAACAACCATATGGATTATGTAGCCGCAGCAGTTTCCAATGTTTATGACAGAAGAAATACTATTAATAAAGGGATGAAAATTCTTTATGAAGCACCAATCATGCGACACTTCACTATTGAGCTTGAAAGATGCTGAGTTTTATTTACTTATATTTTATCGCCCTTGGCCTTGCCACTAAGACTTTTGCAGTCGCTGTTTTAAGTAGTACATTGAAACCAATTGGCCTAAAAACAATAATTAAAATTGCATTGATATTTGCCATAGTCCAGGCGGTAATGGTTGTTATAGGATGGTTTGCAGGTATATTGTTTTTTGTTTGGCTGGAACAGTACAGCACTTCTCTTGCATATTCCATTATTGTTATAGTTGGAGTAAAAATGATAATCGGAACATTTAAATTAAAATCAAGTATAAAAATCGCAGATACTTCAAATAACTCCGAACTTATTATTTTAGCCATTGCAATTGGTATTGATATTTTTATTGTAGGAATGGGACTGGGTTTGGCAGAGATTCCTGTGTTAAGCGTTTTTGTTGTGATGGGGATTATTGTCTTTTTGATGTCGATAGTGGGTGCTTCTTTTGGAAAAAAATATCCAATGAAATACGGTAATCTTGTTGAGTTTGGTGGTGGCTTGATATTGGTTTTTATTGGGATAAGAAATTTAATTGGTTTTATACTTTGCGGAACTTTGGGATTCTCTGTGATTCTTTGTGTAATAGCTTTTTAAGGGAGTTCAACACAAAGTTGCTCAAAGTATGCACAAGGTTTCACAAAGACTTTATACGCCTTCTTAGTAGGAAAAAAGATAAAATAGAAAATCATTATCAAAATAATAAATACATGAGGATCATTTGGTTTTTAGTGCTTTTTTTTCTGGTTTTTTTGTCTTTCGGTCAGATCCCGACAGGATATTATGATAATGCTCAGGGCTTGACAGGCATACCACTCAAACAGGCATTACACGATATTATTGATGGGCACAATGCACAGTCATATAGTTCCTTACATACACATTTTGGAAATACAGATAGGAAAGCTGACGGAACTGTTTGGGACATGTATTCTGATGTACCGGGAGGCACACCTCCATATATTTACAATTTTGTATCTTCCGACCAATGTGGCAACTATTCAAAAGAAGGCGATTGTTATAACCGTGAGCATTCATGGCCAAAGAGCTGGTTCAACAGTGGAAATCCAATGTATACAGATCTTTTCCACCTCGTGCCTACTGATGGGTATGTGAATGGCCGGAGAGGCAACTATCCCTATGGAGAAGTTACAAACTCAACATGGACATCACTTAACGGATGCAAAGTTGGCAGCTGTACTTTTCCAGGTTATACCGGTGTAGTTTTTGAACCAATTGATGAATATAAAGGTGATTTTGCAAGATCATACTTCTATATGTCGGTAAGATATTATAATGAAGACGCGGGTTGGACCGGAAGCCCAATGGTTGATGGTGCTGAACTTAAAGCATGGGCGGTGGATATGCTTAAACAATGGCATATAAATGACACTGTAAGTCAGAAAGAACTTGACAGAAATAATGCTATTTATAATATTCAGAACAGCAGAAATCCATTTATTGATGATCCTAGCTGGGTGTTCGATATCTGGGGACCAACAACATCAATATCAAAGGAGATAAATAGTGAATCCTTTCAAATATATCCAAATCCGGTAATTGATAAATGTTCAATCTATTTCCCTGATGAAATAGAAACTTCCAATTGGAATATAAAAGTATTTAATACTACAGGAAAGGAGATTGATGTGGAGGAATTTGAAAAAGATCATTCGGTAGAGATTAATACAAAAGATCTACTGTCGGGAGTGTATTTTCTAATTTTACGATCTTCAAATAACAATAACTATTCAACTATCTGCCTGAAGTTTATTAAATAATTGGATCAGCTCATTTCGACAGGCTCAATGAACGATTCCGAGCACTGAGCATGTCTATTTTATTATTTTAAGCTCTTTGTTTAAATACATTTCCCTGGCAAGCCGCCTTTGCAATTTCCCACTGGATGTTTTTGGAAAGGATGATGGTTCAATAAGTACAATATCATGAACTGCTAGGCCATCCTTTTTAGCAAAAGCATTTTTTATTACAAATTTTATTTCACCTAAATTTGCATTATTTTTATATCTTCTTTGTATTTCATAAACAATTACAAGCACTTCTTCATCATTATAATCAATAGAAAACGCTCCACCACAAGAAGGCCTAAGCTGCTTACAGGCTTGTTCTGCTATTTCTTCCATATCTTGCGGATAATAGTTTTGTCCCCTGATGATTATTAGCTCTTTTATTCGACCTTTAATAAATAGATTTTTTTCATTATCGAAAAACCCCAAATCGCCAGTACGCATAAACGGGCCTTCATTAGTATCGGAAACATAAGCATTGAAAGTTTTTTGTGTATCTTCTTTATTTTGCCAATAACCTTTAGCAATACTAGGACCTTTTACCCAAATTTCACCAATATTATGATCTTGTTCTTCTTTTAATGTAGAGGGGTTTACTATTACAATTCTATGTGATTCAAGGGTTTTTCCACAACCAACAAGTTCAATTTGCTTTGAATGATTTTCCTCAACCTCGTGTGCATGGTTATTTTTAAGAGACTCAAGATCAAATTTTTTAATTACAGGATCATTTTTTAAAATCCCACTTGATACTATCAAAGTTGCTTCTGCCAATCCGTAACAGGGATTAAAGTTTTTATATTTAAAACCTGCCTTACTAAACTTTTGTCCAAACTTTTTCAAAGTACTTGCCCTCACTGGTTCTGCTCCATTATATGCTAAACGCCATTTGGAAAGGTTTAAGCTGTCCAACTGATCATCATCAATATAATTGCAACACATCTCATATGCAAAGTTTGGCCCTCCACTAACTACCTGTCCATAATTTGAATAGTTTGTAATGGCTTGAAGCCATCTTACAGGCTTTCTCGCAAATGATATGGGAGACATCATAACACTTGTAACACCAGCATAAATGGGGTGAATTATACTATCTACTAACCCATTATCATGATAAGGGGGTAACCAGCTTACCTTAACATGACTATTATTGGTATATTCAAAATGTATTGTAAATAAGTTACAATTGGCTATCAGGTTTTCATGGCTTACCATTACCCCTTTTGGACTACCTGTTGACCCTGAGGTGTACTGCAAGAAGGCAATATCTTCTGGTAATACTTGTGTATTTATATTTACATCAATATTTGGTTCATTAATTATATCAGTACTTAACAGCCTTAGTTTTTTGTCAGAGCCATGAAGATTTGTTAAAATATTAGCAGAAGATACTTTTTCGTAAATATCCTTTGGACAAAGAGCTATTTTAGCTTTTGAGTCTTGAATTATGCTATAAATTCTGTTTATATTTCGTGAGTCCGGAGGGTATGCCGGTACAGCAATTAATCCTTTAAACATGCATGCATAAAAGGCAATGATATACTCTAATCCGGGAGGATAAAAAAGTAAGATCCTGTCATTTTTTTCCGTAACATCATCCAGTTTTTGAGCAAGCATTTTCGCTTTTATCACCAGTTGATCGTAAGTAATACTTAGCTCTTCTTTTTCTCCATCTAACAAAAAGACATATAATTGTTTTGAGGGATACCTGTCTCTTTGCTCGTATAAAATATCAATAAAGGTTTTATTGCTCATTGTTTTCTGAAAATTTGGCCAAATTTAGTTAAAATCTTGAAAGACTTTGTTATTAATATGAAATTGATTCGGTTTCTTAACGCCAACAGATCCCTCGACTTCGCTCGGGATGACAGGTGTTTGTTGGTTAGTTTTAAATAGAAGGGAGTGTAGCGGGCGGCATGCCGCCCGCTACACTCCCTTCTATTCCCCCTGAAAAATATATACCTGTCATCCCGAGCGGAGCCGAGGGATTGACAAAATAAAAGTTTTCTGTAACTTTGACCTCAAAACAAAACTATCATGCAAAAAATCAGACTTACAAAAATATTCAACTTCGAAGCTGCTCACGCTTTGCTTGGTTATCATGGGAAATGCAGGCATATTCACGGACATTCCTATCAACTTCACGTTACTGTAATTGGTAAACCTTTAGATGATGAAACATCAAGTGTAAAGGGAATGGTGATGGATTTCAGCCACCTGAAAGACATTGTTAAGGAACATATTATTGAAGTGTTTGATCATGCACTGGTATTAAATAAAAAAACTCCTCTTGGCGGTTTAGACAGGGAAAGCGAAACTTTTAAAAAGCTTATCCATGTGGAATATCAACCAACAAGCGAGAATTTACTTATTGACTTTGCAGAAAGGATAAGTAAGCTTCTTCCGGATTATGTTAAGCTTCATAGTCTGAGATTACAGGAAACAGTTACATCCTTTGCAGAATGGTTTGCGGAAGACAACTAATGTAATTTGCTTCGCGTCATTTATTGTCATTAGTGCTTCGCACGTCATTATTGGTTATTGAATGACAACCTAATGACAACCTAATGACAACTTAATGACAACCTAATGACTACTTAATGACTATTATTTAAAGAACTCCCTGATCTTCTTACAAATATATTCCTGTTGTTCAAGGTTAAGCTCATAGAAGAATGGCAATCTGATCAGAGTTTCAGAATAGCGAACAGTATTCGGTAATTCCCTGCCGTCATGTTTGTTTTTATAAAACTCACTGAGATGCAGAGGTAAATAATGCTAAACGGCTTCTATTCCGTTGAAATATAAAAAATTCAGCGAATGTTTATATATGCTGTTAATTTGTGTAAGCGGGTATGACATATTGGTCTTATTAGTAGCATATTCAGGAATAACAGCGAGTTTGATTATGCTTTTGTCGTCCAATGACTTATGACTATAATTAAAATATTTACATTACGATT
>JAIOTT010000391.1 GCA_021106655.1 Bacteroidales bacterium | reverse complement strand
TGATTTTGAAAATGTAGTCGGCCAGGATGACCTGACGCGTTTTGACAAATAAATCATATCCTTATTGTAAGAGTTTAAAGAAATGCCACAAAAACACCAAAACACAAAATTCCACAAAACAGTTCATGCTAGCATTTTACTTTAGAGGGGTTTAGTGTTTTAGTGCTTTGGTGGCAAAAATGAAATCTAAATTATAAACATATTCATGAAGATTATTCCTCTCCCTTTTCTAATAATTCTCATTCTGGCCTTTTCTGCTTGTGATAAAAATCGTGTTTATGAGAAAAATATAATGATCCATGATGCATCATGGGATCGTAATAATATCCTGGAATTTGATACAGAGATCAATGATCTGACACTTTCATATAATTTTTTTGTTAACATCAGAAACACAACCAACTACAAAGACGCCAACATATACTTTTTCATCAGCACTACCTTCCCTTCCGGTGAAGTTGCTCATGACACACTTGAATGTTTTCTTGCAGATGTGAGAGGGAAGTGGCTTGGAAGGGGCTATGGCAAAATGAAGGAAAGCCATATACTTTTTAAAAGCAGGTTCCGGTTCCCTCAGGCAGGGAGATATAAATTTGAAGTTGAGCAGGGTATGAGGGTTGATACCCTGTACGGAATTACTGATATGGGGATCAGAATAGAAAAAGCAGAACAATTGCCTTGAGTTAGCTAATTCATTTCTTTTCATTCTTAAGGAGAATGGTTCCTATATTCTTGGATTTAAAGATAATTTCAGAGTCTTGGAGTATTTGAGGTTTTAATTCTTCCCTAAAGGTATAGCAATAATTATCACTTTCTTTAAGCCCATTTCTGTCAGCAGGTAAGATCCAATCTATTTCCCATACAGATCGATAAAAGTTAATTGTTGGCTCAAATAACCAATTGATTCCCAATTTTACATCGCTTTTTGGCAGGTTATTATCTTCATGGTAAGTTAATAATGTTTTAAAAGCCTTTTTTGTATCCATCTCATATCCCCATTTTTCGTAAGATTTTAAGCTGACATTTAAACTTAAGTTAAACAACCATAGGACTGTAAGAACAATAGCGATAGATTTTGTTACATATTTATATCTCTTTGAGAGAAAATATTTCAAAAGAAATCCGATATTCAATATAAACAGGGGATACAGAAATAGTGCAAAGCGCCCAATTAGATAGTTATTTTGGAATAGATGATGCTGAATAACAGTCTCAAAAGAAATAAGCAATAAGATGAAAGTTACAATGAGTAAAGTTTTATTATTGTTAATAAACTCTTTATTGGATTTTAAAATGTTTATTATGATAATTAATAAGGAAATCAGAACAGGTAATAAAACAACAATTTTAAGAATCTCTATTGTTGTACCAGATATAGGTGTATAGTAAAATGTTTTTCGAATTAAGAATCCAACCGTATCTGCAATAAAACCTGTGTTACCACCAACACTAATCAGATCAAGTTTTAATATCTTTCGAAAAGGTTCATATAAAACAACTATAAAAAATACTACAGAAATAATGTGAAATTTATTAATTCTTAAAATGTTATACTTTTTATTTACATTATCCGGATTGACGATAAAGTCCAGAAGTTTTATAATATTATAAGTTATTAGTGCAGCTACGTAATAATTTATTAATGCAAAATTGCTTAATACTGACAGAAAAGCTCCAACATTAAATAGTATTTGATTCCTTTGATTATCTTCCTTGAAAATTTGAATGAGATAATATAAACTCATCATCATAAATCCAATAGATAATCCATATCCTCTTGCCAATCCAAAAAAATCAAGCAAATATGGATTACTAAACATCAAAATAAAAATTGAAAGAGTTAATATCTGCTTTAAATCTTTAAGTAATAAAAAGGTGAACAACAAATATATTATCAGTGCAATTATGTTTGGAGCTCTTAAAGCAAGTTCTGAATTTCCGAATAACAACTCGAAATAATTAATTAACAGTGAGTTTAGTATGTGATTATTTAAAACAGCAGGATTATACGAAATAATTTTCATAAAACTAATATGAACGTAATGAAGATACGTATAGCTTTCATCATGTGTAAATGATGTAACTGAAGCTTTTACAACAACATAAACTATTACAAGAACGCTAAATAAAAGAATCCACAATGAAGTAAATTTCTTATGTTTAAGCCAATAATTCTTAATGTTAATGTTTATTTGCATAAAACAAAGATTTAAGGTTTTGATTAAATATTCTTTTATTTTTTTGTTGCAATACCTTCAAATGTGAGTTCCAAAACAAGGACGAAAATACAAAAATTCCAAAAGGTCATTTATTTATTATTCAAAAAAAATGATAATTTTGTAAGGTAATCTGATTGAAGAAACTAACATTGGGAATAGAATTGAAAAGACAGATAAATAAGCATACAGTTGCGCGTTACGAGTTGCAGGTTCTTGATCTCGCAACCCGCAACCCGCAACAATAAATTGAGTTTGTATATGTACAGTATGACAAATAGAAGTAAAGTTCGCAGGTTTTTAAAGTGGTTCTGGATCATTTATTTTTCAATCTTAGGTTTGATATTGATATTGTTCATATCTATATCACTTGGTTGGCTAGGCTTTATGCCTTCATTCGAGGAGCTTGAAAATCCCAAAAGCAATCTTGCTTCAGAAATTATCTCTGCCGACCAGCAGCTTTTAGGAAAGTATTATTTCGAGAACCGGTCAAATATTCATTATAGCGATCTTTCACCAAATCTTATCCAGGCGCTACTTGCAACCGAAGATATCAGGTTTGAAGATCACAGTGGGGTTGATGGTAAGGCTTTGATCAGGGTAATACTTGGTGTTGCTACATTCAGTCATAAAGGTGGTGGTAGCACCATCACACAACAATTAGCAAAAAACCTCTTTCCCAGAAAGGCTAACAGGAATATTTTTGAAACCCTTATCATTAAGTTTAAAGAATGGGTTACGGCTACAAAGCTGGAGCGTAATTATTCGAAAGACGAGATAATTGCAATGTACTTTAACACTGTTCCTTTTGGTAGTCAGGCTTTTGGTGTAAAATCAGCCGCAAAAACTTTTTTTAATAAAACGCCTCTGGATATAAACAAAGAGGAGGCTGCCTTATTGGTAGGTATTCTTAAGGCTCCAACAAGGTATTCCCCTGTCAGAAACCCCGAGAGAGCAATGCAAAGAAGGAGTGTGGTTTTAGGCCAGATGAGAAGATATGACTATATTTCAATGGAGGAATACGATTCATTAAAAGTCATTCCTGTCGATATGTCGAATTTCAGGATGCAGGATCATAATACGGGATTAGCAACTTATTTCAGGGAATATCTAAGGACTTATTTAAAGAATTGGTGCAATACACATTTTAAAGCTGATGGAAACCCTTATAATTTATATAAAGATGGTCTGAGGATACATACTACTATTAATTCAAAAATGCAGCAATATGCTGAGAATGCTATGCAAGAGCATATGGGTAAAGACCTGCAACCTGCATTTTACACACACTGGAAAGGCCGGAGAAATGCTCCATTTGATCGCCACCTGAAGACAAGACAAATTGATAGTCTTATTGTACAGGCTATGCGACGCTCCGACAGATACAGAAACCTCCGGAAAGCCGGTATGCCTTCAGACTCTATAAAAATGATTTTCGACACACCGGTTGAGATGACATTGTTTTCGTGGGATGGTGATATAGATACTCTTTTAAGCCCGCGGGATTCTATCAGATATTATAAATATTTTCTTCTTGCAGGAATGATGTCGATAGAACCTCAGACAGCTTATGTCCGTGCCTATGTCGGTGGAATTGATTACCGCTATTTCAAATATGATCATGTAAAGGTTGGTAAAAGACAGGTGGGTTCAATTTTTAAACCTTTTTTATATACACTTGCCATGCAGGAAGGTGAATTTTCTCCATGTTCTAAAGTTCCTAATGTCCCTGTTTCTTTTGAACTTTATGATGGAACTCTCTGGACCCCAAGAAACTCTTCCGATGACAAAGAAGGAGAAATGGTAACACTAAAATGGGCTCTGGCAAACTCTGTTAATTATATTTCAGCCTTTTTAATGAAACAGTACTCACCAACGGCTTTAATACAGATAGCCCGTAAAATGGGTGTCACAAGTAATTTCGACACAGTCCCGTCAATTTGTCTTGGCACTCCTGATATTTCCCTTTATGAAATGGTCGGTGACTTAAACACATTTGTAAATAAAGGTGTATACAAGGAACCAATATTTATAACCCGTATAGAAGATAAGAATGGTAATATCATAGAAAAATTCATCCCCTATCAGCAAGAAGCAATGAATGAGGAAACAGCTTATCTTATGCTCGATCTTCTGAAAGGTGTCGTTAGTGAAGGCACAGGGATCCGTCTCAGGTATAAATATAAGTTTAATCAGGAGATAGCAGGGAAAACCGGAACCACACAAAATCATTCCGATGGTTGGTTTATTGGCATTACACCTGACCTGGTTACAGGTGTATGGGTGGGAGCGGAAGACAGAAGTGTCCATTTTAGAGGAATCACCCAGGGACAGGGTGCAAACATGGCACTTCCAATCTGGGCTCTGTATATGAAAGAGATCTATAGCGATACTACCCTTAATATCTCTCAGGAAGGTTTTGAAAAACCATCAAGTGGATTAATATCTGAGACTGACTGTGACAACATCGAACAGCATAGCGATCCTGATAACCCCTTTGATGATGAAAAGTTCTGAGGAGAGAGATTCATAAATTAACAGTCAATGAAAAACAAAGCTATTGCTCTTTTATTCGATTTTTTTAATCCAATTTTTCAGACTTTAAAAGACATTCTACTTAAACATTATTGTATTCTTGTATTTCTAATAATCCCAATAGTTTTTCTATTAACTACATCAACAATTCACTTCCATCATAGTCCATTCTATCAGGGATCTGTCGATCCTGAGTATTTTCATCTTTACAATGGAATTACTATTGCCAAAGGAAATCCGGATGTTGAATATATAGCACATCCGGGAACCCCCTTGCAATATTTAATTGGTATCTCTGCAAGGTTAGTTTACATTTTTCAACCTGATGAAGAATTTATACAGGATTTTATTGATAATCCAGAAAAGTACATTCACGCTGCCAATTTGTTTATGAATATACTAACAGCATTCATTTTGCTGATTTGTGGAATATATACAACGAAGTATACCGGGTCTCTTATTCTGGGTTTATTAATCCAACTAGCTCCCTTTGGGAATTCTTCAGTGTTAAGTATCTCAGGCCGATTACTTCCTGAGTCGATAATGATAATGCCATTATTGTTGTTTGGTTTGCTGATTATCAGATATATTTTTGTTGAAAACAAAACAAATAACAACCGCAGCTATATTGTACTCTTCGGTCTTATTACCGGATTTGGTATTGCATGTAAACTCTCTTTTATCCCAGTGCTACTATTATCTCTGATATTATTAAACACCTCACTAAAGCAAAAGATCAAGTATTTATTATACTCAATTCTATTTTTCGTAATTTTCGCATATCCTGTTATTGTTAATTTCAGTGTTTTCTATGAATGGGTAACAGGAATATTTACTCATAGTGGAATGCACGGTGCAGGGGACAAGAGTTTTATTAACCTGACAACAGTACCGGGAAATTTCAAATATCTTTTCAGTTTTGATAAGGGTTTTTTCTACATATTAATTGCGTCTTCCCTATTAGGTATATTGTTTTTATTTAAGCCATTTAGAAATCCTGACCAGATAAATATAAAGATCATCCGTGCAATATTCGCTATTAATATTTCAATTATTGTATGTATTGTTTTCACCTTAAAGCATTTTGCCTTGCATTATTTTATGCCTTTCTATATTTTTAAATATATACTCCTAATACTATCAGCATTATTGATTGCGCATGTCCACAAACAACTTCCTTTCAAAAGATATAAAGGAGTCGTATTATCACTTTTTTTAATATTAGCAGTGATTATTTCATATGTGCAAGCATTAAACCTTGGTGATTCACTGGAGGGAATAAGCAAAAGAAAGGAATCCCTTCAACAATCATATAATAGCATTATACCTTTAGTTAACAAGGATAAACCTATTATTATTACCGGACCATATTATGGCACACCATTTATAGAATATGCACAGAATGAAGGATTTATGACGAGTTATAACCGAAAAGGTATTTTTAAACCGTATCTTATGAAGAAATTCCCTAATGCATATCATTATGTAAGCTGGTCAGATAAGTTTTATCACTGGGATGATTTCGTAGATTTTCAATACATACTCAACAAGACAGACGGGTCATTTTATGTATATATTGGAAGGGAAAGAGCTAATCGTCTAGTGGAAATTGAGAAAAGGGTGTGGGAGATTCTTGATAGAGAATCAGTAACAAGAAAAGTTCTATTCTTAAATCAAGAGACAAGAGAAACATTAATTGAATTTATTGTTGCCACGAATTAAAAAGGGATTCTAAGCAGAGAAGTTTATAAAAATTAGTGCCAATGCTTCGACTCCCCTTCGACTCCGCTCAGGGCAGGCGCTCAGCATGACAGGATATGGATTCAGCCTGACAGGACTCAATAGATTATTTAGGAATAAAAAAGAAGTTCTGGTTGGGGTGATCGGCATAATCAACAAAATTATTATCAACTAAAACCTTGCTTGTATAATCCAAAGATTGCATAAGTTCAATTGTAGCATTTCTTTGCTCACCCGGCCATAATTCACAGTAAATTATCGGCTTGTGTTTACGGATCGTACCAACAGCACCTCGTAAAACATTTAATTCATGCCCTTCAACGTCTATCTTCATAGCAGTAATTCTTTCTTTTGTATTTATTACCTCTTCAAGACTATCTAAACGTTTTCCAAAAACTTCAAACTCTTCTCCACTTTCATTATTTGCAGTCGCAGTACTACTTACATGACTTAGACCTTGTTTTTTTGCTGAATTAATAACAGGCATTATCATCTTCACTTTGCCATCAGCATCACTTAAAGCAATATTATATACCTTTACATTTGAAAGTTTAAAAAGAGAAATTATTCTATTTAAAGTTTTAACATTATAAGGAATTGGTTCAAAAGCCAGAACCTTAGATTTTTTTAATTTTCTTGCAAAATGATAAGTCATTACACCTATATTTGCACCAATATCCAACACCAATCCATCTTCTTTTATTAAATCAAATAATTTAAGAAAATCTTTTTCGTTTTTGTCCCATCTTAACTTCAAAATAACAAAAATGGAGAAAATGAAAGTATACGTCTCAAATCCCAAAATTTTTTGCAAAATGTGGATTATCCAATTTTTCATACTTAATATTTTTCTTTTACCCCCTCTAACTCCCCCTGCGAGCAAGGGGAGAACTGCTCTACACATACCTGCCTAAGCCCCTCCCTACTCGTAGGGAGGGGTTGGGGAGGGTAAAAAAACATCATAATTCCTACTAAATTCGTAAATTGCACAGTAAAAATAATTGTTTATTTAACCCATATGAAAAGTATTGAAACTTTTTTTGAAATATTTCTTAAAGAGCTGGAAGAAAATAGTCAGTTAAGGCAATATCATAGGATAATCAATTCAAAATCAAGTTATCTTTTCAGAAGGTCATATTATCAGCAACGATTAGAATACATAGTAAATAATATTGATAAAAAAGACGCACTTATTTTAGATGTTGGTTGCGGATATGGAACGACATCAATTTTACTGGGGCTTTTAGGCTACAAAGTTATTGGAACAACCCTGGAGTATTATTATAAGGAAATTGAGAACAGGCTTATTTACTGGGGAAATTATTTTGATACTTCAAATATACAATTCAAATATGAAAATATTTTCAGATCAAAATATAATGATGAAGAATTTGATTATATCATAGCTCAGGATACCTTACATCATCTTGAACCTATCGATGATGCGTTAAAGATTTTTCACAGAATTTTAAAAGCTTCAGGAAAGATACTTGTAAGCGAAGAAAACGGAAGCAATATTGTTTGTAATCTAAAACATTTTAGAGAAAGGGGTTTCAAAAGGATAGTAGAGGTTTATGATGAAAAGCTTGAAGAGAAAATGTTGTTTGGAAATGAAAACACAAGGAGTATGGCTTCCTGGGAAAAAACCTTTCAGAATAATAATTTTGAGGTTGAGTCGAATAACACAGAATATATCAGATTATATCCTCCTTCTGCTTTTAGAAAGCATGGTATGGATAAAGTGATTACAAAAGAAAGGGAACTCTATAAAAAGTCAAATGTATTACGACAGTATTTCTTTTTCGGGGTTAACTTTACAGCAATAATAAAGAGATAGAATGCTCATGATAAAATTCTTCAACATAATAGAGAAAAACAGGGCGCGAATAGTGAACTGGCTGATAATTCTTTTTATTATTAACTTATGCTTCGATCTGAAATTATGGGATCAGGAAAATAAGATATTTTATTCTGATGTACTTTATTATTATTCATACCTTCCTGCTACCTTTATTCATCATGACCTGGCCCTGGATTTCGTAAAAAAAGATCCTGCAAAATATAGAAACAAGTTCTGGCCCAGACCCTCTCCAAATGGCAAGCTAATGGCAAAGATGAGTATGGGAGTTTCATTTTTATATGCACCATTCTTTTTTATTGGACATATTGCAGCTCATGTTTATGATTATGAGCCAAACGGTTTTTCAAAACCATACCGCTTTGCTCTTGCAATGAGTGCTATTTTTTATCTTGCTATCGGATTATTCTATTTACGAAAGATCCTGAAAATATATTTTTCCGAATGGATAACTGCATTAACTTGTTTATCAGTAGTTATAGGCACCAATCTTCTGCATTATACAACTACTGAACCCACAATGTCACACACATTTGTTTTTTCAGCAACAACTGTATTTATCTTTTTCCTGATAAAATGGGTTGACAATCCTACTTATAAAAACACAATTCTGCTGGGCTTATTAACCGGATTGATAACATTGATAAGGCCTACAAATATTATTATTCTGATTTTTATCTTGCTATATAAGGTATATTCCTGGAGTTCTTTTAAAGAAAGGATCATTTCTCTTATTAAGGAATACAGATTAATACTACTAATGATTCTGGCATTTCTTATTGTCTGGATCCCACAGATGCTATATTGGAAATACGTGACTGGTCATTATATCTATTATTCTTATGAGGGTGAAGGATTTTTCTTTGATAATCCCCAAATTATCAGTGGCTTATTCAGTTACAGAAAGGGATGGTTGTTATATACTCCCATTATGGTTTTTGCCTTGATCGGGATCCCTTTTTTATTACGAAAACAAAAAGAATTTTTCCTGCCTATTTTGATTTACACTATCCTAAATATTTATATTGTTTTATCATGGTGGTCGTGGTGGTATGGGGGAGGATTTGGATTAAGAGCATTTATTGATTCTTATGTTGTACTGGCCATTCCATTAGCAGCATTCCTAAGCTGGTGCTTTAATCAAAAAATAATATTCAGAATATTAACCATAATTGTTATTTTTACTTTTATCTGGTTTAATCATTTTCAGACAAGGCAATATTATTACGGTGCAATTCATTGGGACTCTATGACCAAGGCCGCATACTGGGATTCATTCGGGCGCATTCATCCAACTATTGAATTTTGGGAACTGCTTGAACAACCTGATTATGAAGCAGCCAAACAGGGGAAATGATCATCAGAAAACAATCACAAGTAAATTAAAGGAGTAAGAATTAACTATATAAGATTGTATGGTCATATTAAAATTCAATAAAGTACTGGAAAAGCATCGGGCAAGGATAGTGAACTGGGTGATTATTATTCTGGTACTCTCTATTAGTTTTGACCTTAGTTTTTGGAAGCAGGATAAAAAAATCATCTACTGGGATGCACTCCATTATTATTCATATCTTCCTGCTACATTTATTTATCATGATCTTA
>JAIOTT010000088.1 GCA_021106655.1 Bacteroidales bacterium | reverse complement strand
TCGAGAGTTGTTCATTATATGACTTTCCATCTACAGCATCTAAATCCAATGATTCAACGGATTTTGAAAGGATATCTGCAGATTCAGTATATTTGGCAGAAAGCATGTTTGCTGAATTGATAGCATTTTTAACACTTTCAGTAAATTCATCAGTAACTGCAACATCAGCTTTAAATGACTCACTAGCCTGAGCATATACATTTGAAAGTGAAGATGCGGATTGAGCTGCTTCTTTAATATTATTAAAATATTCTTCAGAGGCATTAATATCCTGATTAAGTGATTCTGAAGTTCGTTTGTATGACTCTGAGAGTTCGCCGGCAGATTCTGAAGCACTTTTGATGTTATCAACATATTCATTTGTTGCAACTCCGGCATTGGAAATATCAGCTAGGTTTGAAGTGTTGTCACTCAAATTTCGAAGCCCCTCCCCCAGACTGTCTATCAAATCCGGACCAATTTTTGCTTCCTCCAGCATTTGGTCTAATTTCTGAGTCTCATGGCCTCTAAGTTGTTGCTCTTCTACGTCAAGCCCATGATACATACCAGCTAATTCCGGATAAACAAGACTCCAGTCAGGTTCAACATGTGGAGGCTCAAAAGCAGAGAAAAAGAAGATTGCTGCTTCTGTACCTAATCCAACAATAAGCATCGCATTTGCACCTGTATAGTGATTGATTTTAAAAAGAGCTCCAAGAATTACAACAGCTGCTCCCCAACCATACAGTTTTGCCATAAAATTTCTAAATCCCCGTGTTCTTACTAGATTATTAATACCCATAATAAAAATGTTATTTTACTTGTTAATAAATGATTTTAATGATTAATATTATTATTGCTTAGTTATAAACATTTGATGCGTTAGCAGGATTGTCATCACGCATTCTGCCAAGATAGGTCTGAACACACCTGAAACCTATATAACATTTTGCAGTATCCTGATACTCATATGTACGTGAAGAAACCTGCATATAGTAACCGAAATCTTTCCATGATCCTCCACGAAGAACTTTTCTTTTTAAAACCGGTGGATCTGAATCTTTTGCGTTATATTGGTAGTGCATGTTCATGTCCCATGTAAAGTTATATGCTGATTCATCAAAGGCATCACTTGTCCATTCTGCGACATTTCCAGCCATATCGTATAAGCCAAAGTCGTTTGGAGCGTAATGAGCAACAATCACGCTTTGCAGGCCGCCATCATCAACATAATCACCCCTGTTAGGTTTGTAGTTACCAAGAAAACATCCTTCAGTATTTCTGATATATGGGCCACCCCAAGGATAAGGACTTAATTCCAGGCCACCTCTGGCTGCCCATTCCCATTCAGACTCAGTAGGTAAGCGAAAATCATTTACAGTGGTTTCTTCACCTGCTTTGAGGTATGAATCAAGCAATCGTGATCTCCAGATGCAAAACGCCTGGGCTTGTTTCCAGTTGACTCCAACAACAGGATAGTGATCATAAGCCGGATGCCAGAAATATTTATCTGTCATAGGTTCATTAAATGAATATGTGTAATCATGTATCCAGGCTAAAGTGTCAGGGTAAACATTAATGACTTCTTTGCGAATATAAACTGACCTGTCTCTTAAACCTTGTGGACGATTTGCAAGACTACCTGCTTCAGCATTTCCATCAGAAAATTCCTTAGCAGCTGCAGCTTTCAAGTCAATCCAATAATATTCAAAATTCAGTTTTCTGGTATCAAGTTCTTTCCTGCGGTAAAATCTTTCATGTTCAGGCAGGAATAATTCATCCAGAACTTCTTTTTCTTCTTCACCTTCCCAGTCGATGTCGACATCCCATGCAAGATATGGGGGGTCAATTGGTTCTCCCCAATAATCTTCTTCAATAAGATAATCTTCCGGAAAAAGATCACCTAAGAGAAGTCGTGCAAGAGAATCCCTAACCCAATAAACGAATTGTCTGTATTCATTATTGGTTATTTCTGTTTCATCCATATAAAAAGCTGCCAATGAAACAGTTTTGGGCTGATAAACCTGAGAATATGGTACATCCTGATCTCCTGAACCCATTGTGTAACTTCCAAGGGGAATAAAAACCATGCCAAATGGATCAGGTTGGAAGAACGCATCTCTGCCCTGTACTCCTATAAGCTCACCATTTCCTGAGTTACCACAACTACCAAGGAAAAGTAGTACTGCTAAATATAAAAACAATTTTTTCATATTTACTCCTGATTTTATAATAAATTTTTTTTCACTGTATTATAACAAAAAACCAAATATTAATGATTTATAAGAATCTTGTGTTTTTATAACTTCTACGTGGTTTTTCAATTTCAATTTTAAAGCAATAACCAATCATGATCTCATGACTACCGCTACTACGTCCTTGACGACCAAGAGCTGATGTAGTTATATCATAGGAGTATCCTATGTTCATGTTCATGTAATGCATGCCAATAATTATTGACACAGCATCCTGAACCCTATAGTTAACGCCTCCCCAAAACTTATTATTGTATTTTCCCATAGCTGTGACATCATATTGAGCTGATACTCCATCAGTTTTAATAAGCACTGAAGGAATAATTTCCAGGGAAGGAAAACTGGGCAAAACGTACTGATAGCCTCCTGTTAAGAAAAAATGAGTTTTTAATTTTTGTTCTATTGAGCCAATCGCTCCATTTGCTTGTGAAAGTTGTGAAGCAGATAGTCCTACATAATATTGATTAGGCACCTTATAAAAAACACCTGCAGAAAAATCTATTAACATCGCCGTTTCTTTACTGGTGCTCATCAATAGAGGGTCATTGTCTTCAAGTGGCCTGAACTTTGAGAAATCAATAGATTTATTTAAAAATCCAGCCTGTACTCCAGCCGACATTTCACCGTCTGCTATATTAAAACGATATGCATAAGATAATTTTACACCAATATTATTTTCATAACCCAATTTATCATTATAGATGGTAATTCCTGCCCCACCATGCAAAACACGAATAGGAGCATCCAATGAAAATAAAAATGTTTGTGGTGAAACATTTTCACCTTCCATGTCTTCAAAACCCATCCATTGCTGCCTTGCAAGACCTGTAGCACAGATTGCACCCTTGCTTCCCGCAAAAGCAGGATTGATAGAAAGATTATTGAACATATACTGTGTAAACTGAGCTTCTTGTTGAGAAAAAACAGCGGAGAAAGTTAGTAATAGTGTTATTACAC
>JAIOTT010000059.1 GCA_021106655.1 Bacteroidales bacterium | reverse complement strand
TAGCAACAGATGAATATGGAAAAGTGGGACATATACCAGTAATGTGACAGCGGTACTTATATCCATTCATCCCCAAAGGTACGTTAATTAATGATAAAGTACCTGTTGTTGTACCTGAATAGATACTACTATTTGTAAGTACATTCCAAGTTAGTCCATTATCAGTACTTTCTTCCCATTGATAATTCGTTGCATATAGAGCAGTAACAGAAAAGCTAGCATTAGCATTTACAAAGATTGTTGTGTTTGAAGGATGAGATATTATTTGAGGTGAAGGTCCCAGTAAAGAGATGCTTCCATCAAAAAACAAAGCAGGAATTGTATCCGCATTTAGTTTTCCATAGATGCAATTACTATGGGTTGCTGTATCCCAGATCAAAGAACTTGTTCCTCCGAGGTAAGTAAACATATATTCAATCAATGTGTCTGTTCCAACATTTGCAGACTGAAAAAGATGGAACCAGGATAATGCAACCGATGTTCCGGAAGAGTTAACTAAAAGCATACCAGAAGACAATGCAGGGTGTAGATTCTGCCATCCCTGGTATATGAGTACAGTAGGGTCATAACCTAATTTAAGGGAGATTGATGCAACATCATTACAATTGGTAACATTTACAGGAATAGTTACGATTTCTCCAGGACAGGCTAATACCGAGCCTGCAGTTGTGTGAATTGTGTCCTGGGCATGGAGGATAACATGGTTAGATAAAGTCATACAAAGGACCATTACTATAGCCAAACTTCTAAATCTTGATTTGGAGGATATGAGTGTTTTCATGGTGGTAATTTATTAAATATTATTTTCTTTTGCTGTTAAACTTAATTTGCGCTTATGGTTCAAATATGTAGTGTTGGATATTTGTGTACCAATATGTCAAACCAGTATAACTTTTACTGATCGTATACATTATCAAATTTACTTCCATCTATTAAATGAATTATATTTAGTGATGTGTGCTGAGTTTTTAATTATTTACCTTTAAATCATTGGAAACATAATTACTTAATAATGAAACCATATCCAACAGGATTGTTTCATCTCGAAAATCCTTTCTGTCAAGAATTTTTGATAAAAGGTTCTTTCTCATTTCCACATAATTTTTCTTTCGATCCAATTCGGTCTTCGAAGATGATAAATCTGTAATATTTACGATGGTACTTGGACTATCCTTAACTATTCCGACTAAAGTATATAATGGATCAATAAAACTTGCTATTCCAAGAGCTATTGAAACTGTCCCTTTTCCAAGAGCAAGGCCTGACTTTAGCTTTCTTTTCTTCTCCATTTTTGCTAAAAAGTCATCCAATTCATTATCTATTTTATCTTTAAATTCTGATCTAAGAATTTGCTGCAACCTAATTATTTCTTGATGGTTATATAAGATTTCATCTGGTTTTTCTTTGTGAAATCCCTCGATAATAATTCTCAAGAATGATTGATAGTGACTTCGGAAATTATTATTATCAATAATTTGTCTGATAATTAGTATATCTTCAAATTCCAGATAATCAAATAAGTCAAGTTTTGTTATTTTCAGTTTTATTGATTCGGCAGCAAGCGCCAAAAAAAGTTTATTGAAGATTTGATATTCGCTTAAAATAGTATTTCGTTTCTCTATATCTGTAAGACTGTAATCAATGTACTCTTCTTGTGGAATCAAACTTTCACAATCCATTACTCTTGCCCCAGATATATGATAAAGTAATTCTCTGAAATTTAATATCGATTTCCTTTCATTAAGTTTAAACTGTTTTATATTGGATTCAATTACTTCCCTTGAAAGGCTTTCTGTTTCTTCTATCTTTTGGATTAATTTTGATAATTCGGGCTGACTGATTGATTTTATATTACTTCTTAAAACAGAGTTCTGAGTTTGTAATTCAGAAATGAAATTTTGTTTGAACCATTTTGAATTGTCGATTAAATCCCAATTAGCAGTGTACTTTATATTTGAGTTATAAAACTCCACTCTTTTTTTTCGGACCTCTTTCCTTATTCTTTTATTTCCAAATAAATCATCAAATCCATTTTTATCATTTCTCAATGCAGGAATTAACAACCCCTCATTCAGAAGAACTTCATTTCGCTTGAAAAAATTATAAGTTGTTTCATTAGTAAGCTGGGTCGCACCAAATATTATACAATTATTTGTAAGCAATTGAAGCTTTAACTTTCTTTCAACAAAGACAAGGTGTTTTTCACGTTGGGATTTTGATAATCTTGATAATAGTCTATTATCAAAGCCCGTGAAGTAACACTTCGCTCCGATAATATTTTGAGGATATAATCTGTCGAAATAATGCACTTTATTTTGTTTTTATAGCACAAAGGTCCAGTGTGTGTTGGCTTGAGTGTTTGACCGTACTGGCGGTGTTGCTATTTTTGTCTAAATTTACGTTTTATAATTTAATTGTCCGCCAGTGCGGACAAGATTCTTTTCTTTGTACAAGCTGGCATATGCATGAAATAAGTTTGTCTTTTGAAACATAAAGTTTTTTATGCGCTTTCTCTTTTTGGATGTTAATTGCATATTAGAGATCCCTTACGTAACTCCGAGATAAGTCTGTGTGCGAAGCGTATGGCTTCTCATAGCCGATGTTAGCTGTAGCTAATTATTTTAATTTATCCATGATTGCCTTCATTGATTCATACATAAAGATTGTATTATCCACATATATTCTTGGTGTACCACTGACTGTTTTATAAAACTCTAAAAAATATTTGTAAGGTAATTTTTTATTAATTAATGACAAATTCGAATGAATAACATTTCCTTTTTTAAGAGGAGTCTTCATAGAAAAAAACAGATTTAAATCTTTGAAGTCTTGCCCACATTTATTTAAAAAGTTTTCGGCATGGTTGTCTAAAATAATACCATAATACTGAAGCTCCTCTTGTAATAAGTATGAACTAATTAATGGTTTACCAAAAAAAATAGATTTGTCAAAATTTGCTGATAATAAACCAAAGGAAATGGCGCCTTTAATTGGGATCCCAAGTTTTGTTGCATCAAGGAAGATTTTTCTTACAGCATATGTAAGAAGGAGAAAATCACTTGGATTACCTTCATTTGTAATAAAAATAATTGAATCTGAAAATAAGGCTGATCTTATCTCACAATTCTTAAATTGGCGGTAATTGAGTTCTCCTTTTTGCACTGATTTAATTACATCAATAATTTTTTGCAGTGATTGTGAAAGTCCTATTAATTTAGTTTTTATTTCATCATGACTGTATGAGTAAACCATGTCTTTGAATCCCATAATGTCGAGAAAGCAAATGAATCTTTCATTATCCTCTTTCCAAATTGTTCTTTTTGATAAATTATTTTTTTTTATTGCCATGTTTTTGGTCTTTGAGTATTCGATAAGGCAGATGGTTTACATTATCAAAGGGACATATTTTACACAATTTCGATAATCCTTATAGACATTGGTGTTGAAAGCTTGTTAGCACCAATAAATAATTTGTAAATAGTAAAATTCTAAAAACAATATGATTTTAAAGTTTTCTTAAGTTAATTAAAATTAACTTCATTTCTACTTATAATCCGCTACAATTACTAATATTCATCATCAAAAGGATCTGACGAATCATATGGTGAATCCAGCAGTTTAACATGATCATTAAGCATTTTTCGAAGTTTAATTTTTTCCTTGTAGGGTCTAGTATTAATCATTGCTAACAT
>JAIOTT010000431.1 GCA_021106655.1 Bacteroidales bacterium | reverse complement strand
AATACAAAAATAATACAAGTTTAACACAAAAATTAATAAAACAAATTATACCCTTATTTGAAAAAAAAGTTTCAAACCAAACGTATAACATGCAAAATTAGTTTTATTTTTTATTTATACATTGTTTTTCTTGTTTTTTTACATATAATCATGAATATGAGTAAATCGCAAGAAAGTTTTTTGCTCCTGATAG
Source organism: Bacteroidales bacterium (assembly GCA_021106655.1). Taxonomy (GTDB): domain Bacteria; phylum Bacteroidota; class Bacteroidia; order Bacteroidales; family SMBSF77; genus SMBSF77. The sequence goes on along the minus strand of JAIOTT010000431.1, from coordinate 2,646 downwards.
ATATTTGGATTAGTGTTTGTAATTGGTTATTTTTATTAAGTCTAAAATACTTAGTTTATAAATCGACTTTAGGCTGTTTAGTTAAAAATATGCCCTAAGTTGAACACTTCCAATATGAATAGTTTTTATATCAGATGATTTTCGCCCGTTGTAAACAAGATTGAGCTGGAGATATTTTGAAAGATTCCTCTGATATGCAATATTCCAGGATGCGTTGTTTCCTGTCCGGTATCCTTCCAGCATTTCATATGCAAGGGAAGTATTATCTTCTGCATTATAAGAAATATTTAAGAAATCTACACTGAGTTGGAAGTTCCCTTTATTAAGCACTTTGTAATTTATAAGTACTCCAAGTTTCTGACTAAATGATTGTTCATTTAGTATTGTATCATCAGGTCCGGATAATTCATTTGTCTTGATTTTGTAATTATATAAAACATCAATAATAACCAAACTATTAGGCTGCCATCTGATTTTTGGCTGAATTTCATGCTTATGAATATCATAATCTCTGGAGCTGAAAAATTCTGATGTACTTATATTATTTCCATTTGTGTAATTCAGAAAAAAGCTTGAGATGTTGTTAATTTTCCATCGTAAATTAGTTAGTATGGTTTTTAACAACCTTGCATCAAAACCATTAACCAGTAAGACTTTATTGCTATTATTTTGTAAACTAATGTCGATACCAAATTTTGGATTGTTTTTATTAAAGGAAAGAGTGTTTCGGAATGAAGAACTTAACGAAATAAGAACGCTATCAGAAAATTTCTTTTCACTTATGAATGGGTTAAATCTAATTGAGGGATCATCTGAGATTGTTTTGTGTTCAAGCTGGTATACAGTCTGATTGGAAAATCGTGCGACAGCCTTCAAAAAATAGGAAGAATTCTTGATTATTGCGGCAGGCCGGATGTTTAGGCTATTACTATACTGATTGAAAAATGTTTTTATATAATCGTCAGTGGGTAAATTAATTCTTATATAATTAGCTTGATCCTTAAACTTAGCTATTTCAAATTCATCAAGTTGTTGTATCCCGTCATCGTTATAATCTGTCCATGTGTATATTCCTTCCCCATCCGGTACCTTCAGATATGAGAATTCCTTTTTTAGTTCCATACCGGATCCAATTTCATAATAGAAGTTAAAACGTATAAAACCTTTAAGCTGCCTGGTTAAATATTCGATTCGCCCAACAACATTATTATCGGCTTTCTGATCAGTAAGTGCTGTATTCAATACTTTTAATTTTCTATAGGTCCCATTAAGAATTATTCGGTTATCGGCTTTTTGTAAAAACTTCATTGAAAATCCTATTTCTTCAGCAATGGTTGTTTTTTTTAGCTCATTCAAAGAAGCTGATTTATCGGATCGTTGCTTATAAAAACCCATGTATTTGTTTTTAGACGTATCAGGGTTAGAGATAAAAACTTCAAATTCATTGAAACTATAACTGTTTGGCATTAAAGTGTCGTAACTATTTGTTTTGAATATATTATGTTCCTGCTCATTCCTAAGGCCCAGCCTTAAAACACCAAGAGTTTTTGAAAATATGGCACTACTTCTTAAAAACCTGGTGTTATTTTCAGTATCTCTGGAATTTAACAGGCTTCCGTCTAGGCTGAACTGATATCCTTTTTTTGAAAATGAGGTGTTGAGATTGTTTTTATAGGCATTGTACAGGCTTCCATTTTGAAATAATTGAAGACTGTAATTTGTAAAACCAATATCCGGGTGTTTTAATAGAAATGAAAGCATAGAAATATGCTCATCCGCAGTGCTTTTATCTGTTGTGATATTCCAGTCCCTTTTAAATTCAACTGAACGGTATGGTTCAATTGGGTTGAAATTTTTACTTATCCATTCATAATCTAACCTGGTAATTAACGACCAGATTTTTTTTGTGGCCGGTTTTTTTGACAAGTTTATTTTATGAAAAAACTGTGTTTTAATTCCATGTCCGGTATTATTTTCATTATCAATTTTAGAAAATGTATTAATGTCATGATTACTCAATGCAAATTCAAACAGAACTTTGGTTCGCTCGGAAAAAGAGTATTCAGCCGATATGTTTAGCATTTGGCTTTTCCCGGGAGTTATCAATAAGCTTATAGGTTCATAATTTCCCTGGGGGATACTATCAATAGGAGCCACCCATTTATAGACTCTTCCGTTTACGGAACTGCTTTCCTGTATGTAATTTCCCTTGTTATTCCCAAGCAAAGTAAATCCAACACGATAAACTGCATTGCTATCAAGAGTTTCCGGGTAAACAAAAATTGAATCATAGTATTGATTGTCAACAATAGTATCTTTTAGTAAGTATAATACTTCATCGGTTGAAAAACCAACACTGTCAATTCTTTGAATATATGCATCATTAACACTATCACCAATTTGACTAAGAAAGTATTTCTGATCAACAGTCAGATCTTGTTGTAATGATTGGTTTTTTAAGTCTTGTTGAGAAAAGAAGTTAAGTCCTATTTTTAAATTATTTTGTTTTTTCGAGCCTGTATTTGTTTCGAATTCGCTTCCTGCAAAAAATAATGAACGTGCATAATTTTTGTCTGAATATTCAAATTCAACAATTATCCTTTTATCCTTAGTAATTAAGATTTCCGGTGTAAAAATAATTTCAGC
>JAIOTT010000350.1 GCA_021106655.1 Bacteroidales bacterium | reverse complement strand
AGTTACAGAAACGGTATTACCAGTTTCTTCCAAGTTTATATAAAATTTTTCTTTTGCAATGCCTATTTTTTTTCTCAAATAATTTAATATAAATTTATTTGCTTGATGAAAAATAAAATAATCAATAGAATCAGCACTTAAATTATTTATTTTTAGCACAGCTTGAACTACGCCTGGTATTTTTTCAATAGTAAAATTAAAAATTTCTGGACCATCCATATACAAACAATTATTAGAAGTATAATTTTCATTTCTATATTTATACTCTAATTCATTAAGTGTTTTTTGATATTTAAAAGCACCGTTTCTTACAATTAATTTATCAAATCCAGAACCATCAGTTCCAAAAACAAATTTACCAATTCCTTCAATCTCACTTTTAGTAATAATTGTCGCGGCAGCCCCATCACCAAAAATAGTTCTATTTACTCTATCTTTTGGATGAATATGCTTAGAATATGTTTCAGCCATTACTAATAATATATTGTTGGCACTTTCTGAAGCAATTAATCCTTTTGCAATAGATAATCCATAAATATAACCCGAACATCCTAAATTAAAATCCAAAGCACCGGAGGTTTTTTCCAATCCAAGCTTATCTTGTAAAATACAAGCAGATGTTGGTAAAAAATAATCAGGGCTTTGAGTGCATAATAATACGAAATCAATCTTTTTTTTATCAAAATTTTGTAATACTTTTTTAGATGCTTCAATTGCCAAATCTAATGCTGTTTCATTCGTTTCTGCAATATGTCTTGATTTAACACCAACTTTCTTTTCAAAATTATCTTTATTCCAATTTGGGAATTCATTAAGAATATCAATGTTTGTAACTATTTTTAAAGGTAAATAATACTCAATATATTGAATTTCAGTATTCATATTTATTTTTTTTCAAAAATACAACAAAATATTATTCACATTGTAAGTTTTCCTCTTTTTCAGGCCAACAAAACTTATTTTATTAAGAAATTTCTAAAACATTTCACATGGCGTTTTATTTTATGCATGATGAGAAAAGTGATTTGAAGCCATACCTCTTTTAGGACAAAACCAATTTAGACATTTTGTTTCGATTTTAGAAATAAGGAACCCTCCCAAATAAATTAAATCGCAATGAATAATCCGCTTCCGATTCCTGATATGTTTTGTTGAACAAAAGCCGTAACTATATATATGTTCATGATTATTTTTTATTAATTAGCATATGTTCATATTGGATAATTTTTTTCGCAGGGTTGCCTTGAACAAGAGTATAATCTTTTACATTCGAGCTGACAACAGATCCAGCTGAAACTATTGATGATTTACCAATAATAACGCCTGGTAATAAGGTAGAATTTATTCCAATAAGTGCATAATCTTTAATAACTACTCGTTTTACCATAGGAGTTATTAAACCATCGAAATGTGATCTAATATTCGTATGTGTAAGAATAGTAGTGCCTTGATTTACTCCAACGAAATCACCAATATAAATATATTCAGGAAAGGCATTATCTAAACTACATTGTTTGTCAATAAATACATTTTTTCCGATATTTGCACCTCGCCAGCGATGCAACTTAATCCTCCAACTGTTCAAAGGACAAAAATATGCCATTCTATAAAGTAGAATATTCTTGATCTTTCGGTATACAAAATATGCAAAAGAATAGCCACGATGTCTGGATGAATTTTTAATAGATTCAACCATGCTATTCCTATGATCAAAAAATGGGATTTCTTTCGGCGCACGAATATTTTCAAGCATAATGGATTATGATTTTAAATTTATTTTCTGTAAATTAAAAGAATACGCCGAAAATTAATACACTTATTTCTACGATGAACTTAGCCATCCTTAGATCCATTATCGACATATCTATCAAGAATGGGTAAAATGTGTTTGCCACACGGAACGTGAAGGATTATCATTTAAGAAACTGATTAGTTACCTTTTATTATTAATTCATACAACTGTTTACATGTAATAAAATTGAATTGCTTTCGTGCAAAAAAATCAATTTCCTGCTCAAATATTGGAATTGCTTTTTTACCTAGATTTTTTACTTTTAGTCTGTGCCTTAATATTTCTCTAAGATAATATGAAAATAAATTATCACCTCTGCGATCCATTACCCTATTTCCCAATTCTTCATCAATAAACTCGTTAGGATGAGTAAGAAAAACAAATGGTCTGTTGTTAATTTTAGTTTCAAAGTATAGTACATTCCTGGTTAATCTATTTAGACTAGGGAAAATCCGCATGAACGTACCGATGTATGGAAACCCAAATGCAGAAATTGGTATTTCTAATATCGAAGAATTTCCTTTTTTAAAAACATTATCTTTTGCTGTGAAATAAGGTTTTCGGGGGGCTATTATCCAATTCAACTTTTTAAAACTCCCAAATGAAAAAAGCATATCTAATCGCTGAGAAGAAACAGAACTATCAATTTTATATCCGGCTTCTTCTAATGCTCTAGAAATATTGTAATTCACACGTGCAGCAGGTGCTCTGAACGAAAGTATTTCTTCACCACTTATGTCTTCAAGGATAGCTTTGGATTGCCTTAAATGATCAATCTGCTTTTCTAGTGGAAGAACATCAAATGCCTGATCAGCTCTATGAGTAAGACCATGAGAACCAATTTCGTGCCCATAAGGCTGAATCATTTTTACTACTTCTGGATAAAGCGTAGCAATATATCCCGTAAAGAAAAATGTTGCTTTCACATTATATTTAGCATATAATTCAAGTAAACGTGGCATACCTTGCTTCAATACATACTCACCAGTTTTATCACTAAGTTTATGATTTAGTATTGATGTTGTTTCAACATCATTTGTTATGAGACATAATTTTTGATTACTTTTCATTAATCTGAAGTTCTCTGAAAGTATTTTGATAATCAACGTTTTTTTGAAATACTTTTACAGATTTGGGGTAGTTATCAATTAGCCAGGTCCAAAATGCAGTAACATCAATCTTATCTTCAAGCATTTTATGCCTTTTAGCTTGCCACTTTTGCCTTAGGTTTTTAATTTGCAATAATTCATTTATTTTTTGGTAAAGCTTATCATGTTCTGTAATTTGAATACCAAATGTTAATCCAAATTTATGTTCTAGTTCCTCCAAAACGCTAATTTTACCAGCAAAACCACTAAACCTAATGGATGGAGTACCAAGAATTGCAGCTTCAACACACATACTCTGACTATCTGCAATAAGAAAATCAGCATAATAAAGATAATGGTGGATATCATTAAATTCAGCTTGTAAAAGATATTGACTTAAATCACCTGGCAATTTTCGTTCTGTGCTTATAAGTATTTTACCATGAGGAGCAAGAATTTCAATAATCTTACGAATGATTTCTATAGTTAATCCGTTATTATCTTTGTCATGATATGCTGATAAGTCAGATACCCGTATCAAAAAAAACCGTACATTTTTATCAATAAGCTTGTTTACTATAATTTCTTTTGGGGTGAAATATTTAGGATGTAGGTATGCCAATTTTTGAAACCCATTATAGGCTATTTTTTTCTTAGACCACTTCTTTAAATTACAAGTAACTGGTGATACTACATATGTGGCAAATGGGAAGGATAATTTTGCAGCTTCAGGAACCACCGTGACATCATCTTCATCCATAATTAATACTGGTTTCCGAAATAACCAACCGATGTGGGAGAGTGCTGCTTCTGTACCAACCATAATATCATAATTCCCATTGATTTGTATTTGAAATAATTTAATATCTTTCTTTATCAAAGCTAATAATGCATGAAATTTTGTATTGTACTTTCTACGTTTTTGAAGGATATTTTCATATTGAATACCATCATTAATAAGTAATTGTTCTAGAATGTCCTTTGTATTAATTGTTATTTTTATAGAGTGTCCTTTTGAGATTAAGTTTCGAATGACATATTTAAACATATGGTAATGTGCAGGGTGTGCTAAGTGGAATAAAATCTTCATATATTGTAATGATTAATATGTTCTTATAGTATCATATTATGGTTGAAATTTTATCTGAAAATTCAGCTTATTACTTTCTCATAAATTGAAATAATATTTTGCGTCACTGTTTTAATATCCAGACCTAATTCATATATTCTTTCTCTACCCTTTGTTCTCTTGCCAAATTTAAAAGCCAGATCTAATTTTTTTGCAACATCCTGTGAATCAAAAGATGTAATATAGCAACCCTCTAGATTTTTGATATTTTGTCGTACGTCTCCAACATCAGTGCTAACAATAGGACAATTACAAGCCATTGCCTCTTTTACAAATTGAGATGATCCTTCTGAAGTTGAAGTCATTAAACTGATGTCAACAGCATTCATCAACAGACATACCTGCTCTCTATTACAGTCTTTTAGTTCAAGAAGTTCGACATTTTCTTTATATCCAAGCAAACTAATTGCTTTTGAGGCCAAAGGGTAATTTTTGACTGCATTTGAAAAAAATGATGAAAATAAGATATATTTTTTTTGAAGGTCTAAATTTAATATTTCTCTACATTTATTTTTATCT
>JAIOTT010000207.1 GCA_021106655.1 Bacteroidales bacterium | reverse complement strand
TTTATGGCTTTCCCTATGAAGATTACTTCACTGCAGATACCGGAAAGAAACTATCACTCATCCTGTCCGCGGAAGAACATATTCTCGGACTTGAGAATGGGAGAAAACGCTATATCCAGGAAGTTACTGCACTCTCAAGAACCTTCTCTATAGCCGTTCCACATGAACAGGCGATGGATGTCAAAGATGAAGTATCTTTCTTCCAGGCTGTTAAATCACGTCTGGTAAAATTTGACAGCACTGGTACCGGAAAAACTGATGAGGATGTTGAGACAGCCATACGGCAGGTAATTGATCAAGCCCTGGTAAGTGAACAGGTAATCGATGTATTCGATGCCGCGGGAATAAAGAAACCTGATATCTCAATTCTTTCCGAGGAATTCCTGTTGGAAGTAAAAAACATGGAGCATAAAAACATTGCTCTTGAGGTTCTGAAGAAGCTTTTAAATGATGAGATTCGTGCAAGAAGTAAAAAGAACCTCATCCAGGGCAAATCCCTGATGGAGATGCTTGAGAACTCTATCAGGCGGTATCATAATAAGATCCTTACTGCTGTAGAGGTTATCGATGAGCTTATAAAACTGGGGAAAGAGATCCAGGAGATGGATAAAGAGCCGCAGGCGATGGGGCTGACTGATTATGAATATGCATTCTATACCGCTATCTCAAATAACGAGAGTGCCCGGGAAGTAATGGGAAAAGATCAGCTGAGAGAATTAGCGGTAGTTCTCTATGAACGTATTAAAGAGAATGCCTCAATAGACTGGACGATAAAAGAGAGTGTGAGAGCAAAATTAAAGGTTGTCGTAAAAAGAACCTTGCGGCAGTTTGGCTATCCACCTGATATGCAGAAATTGGCTACTGAGACGGTGTTGCGGCAGGCGGAGATGATAGCTGGGGAATTACAAGGACAAAGCATGAAATAATATTTGATTTCAAGGAGGAAATATGAATTCTAATGAACTATTTGGATTTTTAAAAGCAAGCCCTGATCATGCAGAAAGAGAAGATATCTCTGAAGAAGAAGATGGTCAAAGAACTAAATTTTGTAGAGATCGCGATAGGCTGTTATATTCAAAAGAATTCCGAAGGCTTGAAGGGAAAACCCAAGTGTTTGTTAATGGGTTTGATGATCACATTAGAAATCGATTAACTCACACTTTAGAAGTTTCGCAAATTGCACAATCACTAGCTAGATGTTTTAATTTAAACCTAAATTTAGTTGAAGCTATTTCTTTTGGACATGATGTGGGGCATGCACCATTTGGTCATGTTGGAGAAAGAGAATTAAACTACTTTGCCAATAATTGTTATAAATATAAAGATTTTTCTATTGCTGGAGAAGAAGAGAGAGGGTTTAAACATAATTTACAAGGAGTTAAAGTTGTATCTACTTTAGAAAAAATTTCGCCAGACTACCCTGGTCTTAATCTAACTGACTATACTCGTTGGGGTATTCTTAATCATAGTGATCTTAAGTATAAAAAATGTGAACATCTTTGTGATGGCGAGTGCTATTATCGCCATGATGGGAAAAAATGTCATCTTAAAAATAATGACTATGAATTTTATCTCACACATTATGATCAGGTAATTTCAAACTTTAATCAAAATTCTTGGTCATTCGAAGCTTTGATAGTGAGTTATGCAGATGAGATTGCACAAAGACATCATGATATAGAAGATGGTCTTATTGCAGGAGTTTTAGATAAAAACGAATTACATGAGAAAATTAAAAGTTGTTTTGAAAATTATTTGGATACAGATAAACCAGATCAACTCAATATGATTTTTAAAAATAATAATATTAATTATATTCAACACGACTTATCAAGTTTTCTAATTAGATTATATTCTTCGAATTTGATTTTTGAATCAACTAAGATTTTATCAAACTTAATAAAAGAGTATAAAATTCGGAATCAAGAAGAGTTTAATGCTGTTAAAAATGAAATTACTAAAAATTCCGATATAATGAAACTGATTTCTTATGATGAAGAATTTTCAAAAGCAGATAAAACATTTCAGAATTACCTTTATAATCGTATTTTAAATTCTCATCTAGCACAAACAATGGATGGGAAAGCAAGTTTTATCTTAAGAAATAATATAAAAGCTTATTTATCAAATCCAAAACAACTACCGGATGCAACAATTGGCATCTTAATGAAGAATTTTGATAAGGCTAATTATACAAAAATATATGGAAGTAATAGTCCAAAACTTGCAATGAATATATTAAGAGATCAAGTAAGCGAATTTCATAATGGGAGTGATGATAAATTCAAAACAGCACTTATACGAACCATTATCGACTTTATTGCTGGAATGACTGATCAATATGCAATTGACCAAAACAGGATGTTATATGGTACAGATAATTATTGGATGAAATAAAAAACATCAATGTAAGAAATTATACATAATAAAAGAATATTCTAATGGCTATAAAATAGATATTGAGAAGGTGTTGAACAAATTGACTAGTGTATATCAGGAACTTCATCTATCTGAGATTATTGAAGTATATTATATCCGAGGAAATAAGAAGTTAAAATGGATTCTAATTTTATTAACAGTACACCAAACTCTTTTGAAGTAAAGTCGGAAGTTGATCAGCAAAAACTTTTCAAAGAAAAAGAAGATCAACTAAGAGAAAAGATTGGAACTGATACATCAGTAAGAAAGCCATTTATTTGTTATATATACAATGAAGATTTTCTTTCGGTAGAGATGTATGAAGCAGTGGTTAATAAGCTCAATAGATACGGTGACCATATCTCATGGTGTGAAAAACATCCATTTCTCTTTGCACTATGTCTGATTCGGAAATTTCTCGAGGAGAGTGACGGTACTAAATATAATTTATTTTACAAAGATCTTAAAATTAACAAGTTTTTAGATAGTTCTTTGAACGGTATTCTTCATGAATTCGGACCAAATGACGATCGACGATATAATATTCACAAAGTTCTTTCAGAATCACTTTTCTTTTTTGGAGCTAAAAGCTCACGATCCTACGGCGTGCTTTCACGTATACGGCAGGAGTTACGGAATTTTGATAATGTTGAGGATGGGTGTCGCGAAATTTTAGATAATGAAGTATCTATTCCTTTTGCCTATTACTATTTGTTATTAAAAGAAGATGCTACATTTTGCAATTTGCTGTTGGAAAGACATGAGAGCAAAGAATTGCAGGAATATATTTCAAGCAGTTTGTCAGATAAGTTGCATGATACGTTTGCTCGAATAGGTTGGGCAATTGATTGGTCGTCAAAATCTCTTGATGTTTTTATTGAACGATTCATTTTGGCTGACCAAAGGATCATGCAATTAAAGGTAAATAAAACATTTGAAATTTCCTTAGACAAGCTTAGATATACAAAGGATCATAATACACGTCAGTTTTCAACTATTGCATTAAGTCAAATCGGTTGTGAAATTGTTGTTGATCAGAAAATTAGCATTTCTTGTGGTATAAAAGAGGAACTACCATTACTGAAATTTGATAAACCAGTTGTATTTCACAAAATTGGAGATTTTGCGAGACAATGGATTCCTGATTCAAAAAAATCTGACGAAGTACTTCGTGCTTCGGAAATTCTTTTGCTTTACGATGCTGATGTTAAGCCAGAAATAAAACTTGGTAAAACTTTATTAGAATGTTTTTGTCATATAATTAAGCTGAATAGAAAGCGTTTCTATGCGTATCATATAGACACTTCTCAACTATACGGAAAAGAGGCTTGTCCACTTTTTGTAAATGATGAACAACTATTTCGAGTTGGAGTTCGTCCTCGGTTTATTATTAAAAATGGAATCATTAACATCTATTCTAACGATGGATTCCTTATTTCAAATATGGAAATAATTACGATTCAATTAAGTACGCAAGAAAATATTAAGAATAATGAATTAGAAGTTTTTGGATGTGATAATTATAAGGTTAATGAATCCACACTCACTTTATCAAGAGTTGAGATTGGAAGAGTGATCAGAATTGTATATAGAAATAGAATACGTACGAAGATCCTTAGGATAAATGATAACGTTTTACCTATTATAGATGATCCAACGAGGAGATTAGTTGGTGTCTGGCAACCTGATGAACAGTATTGGAGCTATCCTGGGAAAACGTTTGGGAATTTAACTGTTTGTGGTATTTCTTATCGGGTTTGGGTTAAGTGGTCCGTTGTAAAATTTGCATGGAGAAATATTGCAGTTAATGAAAAGTGGAAAATTAATGAAAAACATGATTTCAGGGAGGGTTTTCTAGATTTAAATCAATGGATTCTAGCGGTTTGGCTTCCAAAAAATGGAATACTAAAACTTGGTAATCTGGAACTTTGCCAATTCGAAGCCGGATTAAATCAAAT
>JAIOTT010000074.1 GCA_021106655.1 Bacteroidales bacterium | reverse complement strand
CTTTTTAAGCGTTTTTCCGCTTTTAGGATCTTCAGTCTCTAGTAAGAGTTCCAGTCTCTCCATTGATCCACGGGCAACAGAATCACCGGCAAGCCCATATTTGAAATATTCAAGCTTGAATACGTCAGCATCCTGATGTATATCAGTGAATGAATATATGCTTGTTCCTCTCACGACAATGGCATAGGTAGCAGGTTGGTCATATGCGTACTTTGCAACATAAACCAGATTGCTATTATTATTGGTAATACCGGGTCCCCAGATGAGCTCCCACTGGCCTTTTGTTTCCAGTGAGGGATCCTTAAGCAATATACCAATAGAATCCTTTATGGTTTGCATATCTTTGCCTTCGGCTGTATAGGCAATGGCAGCTAGTGTCATAATAGCTGCCGCCTCATTGGGGTGATAGGCTTCTTCCAAACCAAAGAAATTGGGTTGCAGTTCAATTGGATCTTCCTTACAAGATGTACTCATCACTGCTATTAATAAAAAAGTTGCAATCAAATAATAAAATAAACTTTTCATGTGTTAATAATTTTGATTTAGTAAAGATAGAAAGAAATATCGATACTCAACTAGCAGTAAACTGCACCTGCTCTTTTAATAGAATGTAATTCGTAATCCGTAATTCGTAATCCGTAATTAATTATGTATTTATTTGCATTCGATGTGAGAAAGTTATATATTTACTCTTTCTTGATTTTACAATTTATTAGACTAATTACGACCAATCACAGATTAATTACTAACCTTAAAATCAATTTATTATGAAAAAATTAAACTATCTGCTTGTATCTTTTATCTTAATAACTACTGCTTGTACTACTAAAGATAAAACTGATACTGATGTTGACGTTGAATCAATCAGGAGTGTGTCAATGAAGGCGGCAAAAGCGTTTAATGAGGGGGACCACGAAAGCTTTATCTCATTTTTTGACGATAATGCAATATTATTACCAGAAAATGCCCCTTCAGTTATTGGCATTGAACCGATAGCTTCTCATTACAGCATTTATTTTGAAACCTATTCTTTTAAGATTATTAACTCTATCAAAGAAATTCAGGTTTCGGGTGATTATGCTTTTGAAATAGGAGGCTGGGCCGGATCACTAAATCCAAAAGACGGAAGCACACAGATTGAATTCAACAACAAAGCAATATGCATTTATAAAAGAGATATTGATGGATCATGGAAAATCTACCGTTGGATGTATAGTAGCAATGAAGCCCCTGAAGAACCACATACACCTGAGATTCCTTAGTTTTTCAAGCATTCCTGCATTCAAGCATTATTGTAATTCGTATTGAGTATTGAGTAAAAAGGAGGTGAGGTCATCTTCAAATTATTGAAGCCGGAAGCCGGAAGCCCGAAGTATTCGTAATCCGTAATAAATTTCCATTGCGCCACTGTTTCAATTATTATATTTTTTCATTCATACATTCACGCATTCACGCATTTGATTAGTAATCCGTCATTAATTAGGTATTTATTTGCATTGGATATGAAAATTTTGTAATATTGTATTAACGATGTTGAAAAACATCTTCAATGATAATTTGTAATGTATTAAATTCAAATAATAAAACTAAGAGTATCAATCATGAAAACACTAGCTTTTCTACTTTCATTTTTTATTTTCATTAATGTGAATGCACAATGGACACCAGATACTTCCTTAAACACCCTTGTTGCTGATTCACAATGTGGTGATATGAAAGCCATTGGAACATCAGATGGACAGACTTATGTAGTTTTTTGGAAAGTAGTACCTGCCCCGGTAAATTATGAATTGAGGTTGCAATTATTAGATGTTTCCGGTTACAAGCAATTTGGTCCTGATGGTATGCTAATTAGTAATAACCTATCTATGAGTACATGGACAGCAATTATGTCAATTACAGTCGATAATAATGATAATTTATACATTGGGCTTACAGGAACCACCACTGGTGCAGGATTTGCTTTTAAGATGGATATCAATGGCAATCACTTGTGGGGAGCTAATGGTGTTACTTTTAATGATGGATGGCAGGTAATCATTTTACCATTATCAAGCGGCGATGCAATCGTGTCGTGGAATGCTACAGGACCGGCATTAATGCAGAAATATGATGCTAGTGGCAATGCCATCTGGGCTGCTCCTCAACCCGTTGTGAGTGGTTCAAGTAGTACTGCTCCCGGCAATTTATTTGAACTGTCTGATGGAGATTATATAATGGTGTTTCATGTTGTTGGTTTTGGAATAAGTTCAACTCTTTATGCGCATAGATATAATGGTAATGGAGCTCCACAATGGACTTTACCCACCCAATTATCAAATAAAGGAACTGTTTTTAACACATCTTATAGTGGTACACAGGATGGAGATAATATTTATTATGGTTATAAAGGCTCTACAGGAATGCGATTTGATTCTTTTGTCGTACGACTAAATCCGGATGGCACATTGCCCTGGGGAATTAATGGGATGGATTTTGATATTAATCAAACTGATTATGAGATGGATACTAAAATTGCATTTTCCATTGGTTCGCAATATGTTTGGGCAATATGCACATATATGAATACAGGACAAAGTGAATCTGGAGAATACGTTCAAAAGTTTGATAAAGTTACAGGCGCAAGACAGTTCACGAACAATGCTAAAATGGTTTATGCTATCAGCAATGGCCACAAACAACATGCAAGCTCTTTATTTTTGATAAATGACCAGCCTTTCTTTATGCTAAAAACAGGTTTTGATAATGGTGTAACTCCAACTACATTAAGATCGTTAATGTTAAATGCTAATGGAGATTTTGCATGGACAGAAGAAACTAGGCCACTAGCAACCTATCCGGCCAATAAGCAAAGAACTCACTTAACACAACCAGTAAACGGACAAGCTGTTGCAGTATTTATCGAAGATAAATCTTCAGGATCAAAAATTTATGCTCAAAACTTCACTGATGATGTTATTGCGGGTTTTATTGCTGTACCAAGCGTAATTTGCGTTGGTGATACAATTAATTTTTATGATAATTCAACAGGCAATGTTATTACATGGAACTGGAATTTCACATGGGGTACACCACAATCGTCTGTCATTCAAAATCCAACAGTAGCTTATTATACTCCAGGAACCTATGATGTGGAACTTATTGTTTCTGATGGTACGAATGTTGATACCATGACAATGCATAATTATATTGAAGTTTATGATTATCCTGTCGCAGATGCAGGGCCTGATGTTACTATTTGTCCGGGAGCAAATACAACATTAACAGCCTCAGGTGGAGCTGCATTTGTCTGGAGTACAAACCCTCCTCAAACTACTGCCTCTATTACTGTTAGCCCAGGTACACAAACTACATATTATGTTACAGTTAGCAATAATATATGTTCGGATGTTGACAGTGTGACTGTGTTTATAGCTTCTGTGGTTCATCTTGGAGCTGATACAACCCTGAGTCAGGGCGCTTCTTTCATATTAGACGCTGGCCCTAATTTTATAAATTATTTATGGTCAGATGCATCTACAGGACAATACATGATAGTAAATGCTGCAGGCACCTATTGGGTGCAGGTAGCATATCCCGGTGGATGTATCAGCAGTGATACGATTGTTGTTTCTATTGGATATAGATTAGAGGGAACTATTGCTTATAAAAATGCATCAAACACAGCAATAAATAATACCAAACTTCTACTTACTGATGCCGGAGGAACAATAGATTCGCTGATAACAGATATAAACGGTTATTATCTGTTTGATTATATGGCTAATGGAGATTATTATACTGTTCCTCATTGTACTAAAGCCTGGGGTGGCGGCAATTCAACAGATGCTCTTGCAGTGATGAAGCATTTCGTTGGTCTGATATATTTATATGGTTTAAACGCTGATGCTGCTGATGTGAATGCCACAGGATATGCTAATTCAGCCGATGCACTTATGGTGCAACAGCGATATCTGGGTATGATATCTTCATTTTCTGCCGGCGACTGGGTTTTCGAAAATAATTTAATCCCATTGTACGGAGTGAGTATTGTCAATGATTTTTATGGCCTCTGTTACGGAGATGTTAATGGGTCGTATACGCCACCTTCAACCAAACAAACACCCACAGTTTCATTGAATATAAAGAACACCATTGAGATTGACAACAATGAAATAATAAATGTGCCATTAATAACTGAGACCCCAATTAGCGTGGCTGCCATCTCACTTGAATTATTCTATCCGCAAGAGTTAATTATTATTGAAGATGTGAGCCTGGCTAAGAATTCAAACGAAAAGCTATTATTTTATTTTAAAAACGGCATTCTGAGAATTTCCTGGTATTCGCTTGAGAGTGTTGACTTTAATACAAATGATATTTTACTGAATATTAGCCTTCGCATAAAGAAAGATGTTGAAATAACCGGTGATTATTGCAACTTTACTTTATCACCGTATTGTGAACTTTCTGATATTGCTGTTCATGTTATTGACAATGTAAAACTGAATATGCCAGCATTGAGTATAATGAACACTCCATTAAACAATTATCTCGGGTACAACCATCCTAATCCCTTCTTATCTATAACTCAAATTGAATATGGTATTAGTGAGCCGGGCTTTATTCGCTTAAGGATATTTAATATTCTTGGTGAAGAAGCTGCGCTTCTTGTGAATGAGCGCCAGGATAAAGGGAATTACCAGGTAAATTTTGATGCATCAGGGCTTAAACCTGGAAATTATTTTTATACTATCGAAGTATCCAGGAATGCCAATAGCTTTACAAAGACCAGGATTATGCAATTAGAATAATAGTAGTGAGTAGTGAGTATCAAGTATTGAGTTTGGGGTTAATCCAAAATTCGTAATCCGTAATTAATTTCCATTGCTCAACTGTTCAATTGTTCGATTGTTATATTTTTTCATTCATGTATTCAAGCATTCTCGCATTATTGTAATTCGTATTGAGTATCAGGTATTAAGTATTGAGTATTGAGTATTTGTTACTTGTTACTCGTAACCCGCTTTCATTTTCAAATTCTCAAATTTCTCTTTGACTTTTCGACCTTTCGACCTTTTTACCTTTTTTATGAATTTATTTGCGTTAGATGTGAAATTTTTGTATATTTATTGTTTTTTTAGGTTACCTTTTGCTTAATATTTATACTAAGGCTTATTAACACTTATTAATTGCAAAAAGAATCTATATAATTTAGTGGGAACCCAATTATTTTATTGTTTAATAAACACTCTTATATTATGAAGAAAAGACAAGCAACAAAAAAATTAAGCCTAAACAAACAAACAATTGCAAACCTCAACAAACAACATATGAATAGTATTGTTGGGGGGAATGATCCATCCCCATCAAACGGAATAAATAATCAAAACATTTGTGATGATAAGTTATCAAAGAAATATCCTAAGCTTTGTCCTACTGATCTTCCCCTAACAACAATTTGCAACGACAAAACAAAGATAAATTGCCCTGGTTAGTAATTCCAAGATTTACTATTAATTTAATTGTAAAGCTAAATAAAGTTTGTATCTCTGCGCCAAATAAACAGCACTTTGTGATTGCATTTTAATTACTCATTAAATTCCAATGGTACTAATTATTCAGGAATTAAATCATATTATTACCACTATTCCTT
>JAIOTT010000053.1 GCA_021106655.1 Bacteroidales bacterium | reverse complement strand
TATTGATAATAAGTATAATAGTAACTGCCAATAATCAAAGCAAACAAAAATATTCCCGTAAAATGTGCTAAACTGAATAATTTTTTCCAGTTTTTCATATAGATAAAAAACACCAGTAAAGTAAGTCCTTGAAATAATAAGGATGGCATACCTTTCATCAGGAATCCCAAAACAGTTATCAGATAAGAAAACAAGAACAGGTAATAAAACTTTGATTTTTGGTAAAAATGGTAGATCAGCATAAAACTCAGGAAAACCAGTGTTGAATAAAAGATGTCGATCAATCCCTGAAAGGAATCCCAGAATAATATTCTTCCTCCGGTTATCAGTATCAGTGCATTTAATATCGCAATCTTGTAACCATAATGTTTTCTTACAAAAACGAAGATCAGGAATCCAAAGAGTAATAAAGATATGACTGTCGGGAGCCGGAGGGCAAACTCACTAAATCCTCCACAAAGTTTTGTAGACAGTATCAGTATCCAGTTATATAGAGGAGGTTTGTTATAATAAAATTCTCCATTGATGGTAGGGACAAAATAATTATCAGTAAGAGTCATTTCCAGGGCAACAATTCCCCTGGTAGGTTCGTCTGTGATTAATGGGAGCAGGCCGAGATTGATGAACAAGGCCGGAAATAGGAGGATAATGGCAATTATGTATAATGCCAGGTTGTTTGATCTCAGATATAATATTAATCTATTCAATTACTTAAAGAATTTTTTACCACTAAGGATGCACAAAGGATTTCACAAAGGTACACCAAGGATTAATTATCACTCTTTTCTTTGTGATACTTAGTGAGGTACTTCGTGCGACTTTGTGGTTAAATAAAAATGTTTGCTCGTATTAAATGAATAATAAACACCACTCAACGACATGATCGCAGTCATAATGTAAAACACCAGACTCAGAGCTATTGATCTGTCCATATCAAGGCTTAATAATTGTGCTCCATAGAAAAAAGTTAATTCTCTTGATCCCATACCACCAATAGTTAAAGGAAATGCGTAAACGATTGATGATATCAGAAAAACGAATAAATACTCCGGTTGAGAATCTTCAACACCAATTGCCCGTAGTATCAGATATGCAGCAAGCACCTGTGAAAGCTGAACAACCAATGAGTGTAAGGTGGTTTTTGTAAATGCTTTCAGAAAATCACGCTTAATGAATTTCATAAACAGATAAAAGGCATATACAGCTACTGGAATCAATATCCAGGTCAAGCTTTTGTAAGTTATCTGGTAACTGACAAAATATGAAAACACAATTGCAAGACAAAATACTACTAACATCCCACTAAGTCTGTCGAAGAAAGCAGCCCAAAAAAGACTTTTAACTTTTACATCGAATTTTTTATTCAGTAGATAAATTTTATATCCGTCACCTCCGATCCCTCCAGGGAGGAAAAGATTATAGAACATTCCAAGAAGATACAATTTGAAATTATACGCTTCAGATAAATTAACTTCTATGGATCTGAAGAAGTTATTCAGGCGAAAAGCAGCAACTGTTTTTGAAAAGACAAACAAAAGGAAGGCGTATAAGAGGTAAAGAAGATTAGAGGAACTAATTACCTCTATCACTTCCCTGAAACTTATCTTTGAAAATATCAGGTACAAGGCTCCAGCTGTTATCGCTGTTTTGAGGAGGAGCTTAATATATTTATTGATTTTCCCCACTGCTGATGTTTCTGATCTTATATGGCTTCTTTTTCTGAGATTCGAAATATGTTCTTATCACCAGCTCTGCAACAATACCAATAGTAATTAATTGTATACCTGCCAAAGTCATCATTATTCCCAGTAATAATAGTGGTTTTCCCCACAGATCGTGCCCCATCAGTTTAACTGCAAGCAAATAAAAATCTATTATCACACCAATTCCCAAAATTGCAACACCTAAAGTGCCAAACAAATGCATAGGCTTCTGCATATATTTTTTGAAAAAGAGCATAAGCAAAAGGTCACTTACCACCCTGAAAGTCCTGCCAATACCATATTTTGACTTGCCAAATTGCCTTGCATGATGCTTAACATTTACCTGGTGTATCCTTGCTCCCTGAAGGCTGGCAAGCACCGGAATAAAGCGATGTAATTCACCATAAAGCCCGAGGTTTTTAGCAATGTCGCTTTTGAATATTTTAAGCGCACAGCCATAATCCATTATCTTAACATCAGTGGTCTTTCGTATGATAGCATTTGCAATTTTACTTGGTATTTTTCTTAAGAACATACCATCCTGCCTGTTTGCTCTTATCCCGTTGATCATGTCCCAATCTTCTTTTTCAGCTAATTCTAAAAGCATTGGAATATCAGAAGGATCATTTTGAAGGTCACCATCCATAGTTACAATATATTCTCCTTCTGCATGGTCGATACCACCGGCAAGTGCTGAGCTTTGCCCGAAATTTTTCCTGAACTCAATAAGTTTTATTTTTTTACTGTTTAATGATTTTATCTCTTGCACAGTATTATCCGTTGACCCATCATCAACATAAATTATCTCAAAATCAATCCCCTGAAGTGATTCAAAGATGCTCTTCACCAGAGGCTTGATATTCTCTTCTTCATTAAAAACAGTTACTACTATGGATAGTTTGGGCATTGGATTAGATTTTTCTTTTTAAGTTATTTTATAGAATATTTTTTGCCACTAAATCCCACTAAAGAAATTAGTCAGTATTATTTATTTTTTTCATTACCTCTATATTTTTCTTCTGTATAGTCTGGTGGTTTAAGGAGTTTATGCCAGTTTCCCGTTGCATGAAGCCTTCCAAAGGATTCCCAATATGCTTCTTTGGTCATTGAATCCCAATGGATTGCTTCATTATAATATTGTTTTGTTTGAAAAAGATTATGGCCGATTAAAATAAAAACAACAGCCAAAGTTAAGATTTTAATCAATATCTTTTTTTCAGAACTCCATGTAAGAAAGGCTGCTAATGGTATGGCCATTATTGCATATGAGTCGATAAATGCCCTCAGCCCATAGCCTCCACCATACCACCATGCCCACCAGGATAAAACCAGGTAAATATTTAATATTGTAAATGTTAATACAGGAATTAAGAATACTTTTTGCTTGCGCCATAGTAATGGTATTCCGGCTAGAGCAAGAACCATAAGTGGCGTATATAACAACCAGCCTTTTCTGTAGCTAAATAAGCCTTTTATGATCTGTGGATCATTAAAGTAAAACCCTTCATCACCGTATGAAAAATAGAAATACTGACCTGTAACATATTTCCAATAGATGATCTGTGGTAACCAAACAATGAAAAACCCCAATATCATTAGAAGTATCATCTTATACTTTTTTGATAGAAAGACCATTCGTGTTGCCAGATCATTTATAGAATGTATTTTCCATGCAATAAAAAATATTATAATTATTCCGTTAGTTGGTCTTATCAGGCATATTAATCCGAGTAGCAAACCAAGAATAAGTGTATTTTTAAAGTCCGTATCTTTATACCATTTAATCGTAAGATACATAAAGGCAGCAATTAATGAAAAGCTGTAGGCATGCGACATAGTAGGTTCGGAAGTAGTGTAGTGCAATAGATTGGTGCCAACAACAATAGCAAAGCAGGTTAATGCTGTGATCCACTCAGAAAAATACAATTTTAAAAGCTTTCGTAAATAATAAAGCCCGAAACCCAGGTAAAATATTACGCTCATGGCAAGTGCAAATTTATAAGGCAGCGTGAAACCATTAGCACTGTAAGAAGATATTTGTGCAAATAAGTGACCTAAAAAGAAAAAAGGAGCATACAGAAAAGATAATCCCATGCTTGTTTTGATCACCATTTTATCGATTGGTGTTGGCTT
>JAIOTT010000456.1 GCA_021106655.1 Bacteroidales bacterium | reverse complement strand
TCTTTTAATACAATCTGTATTTTATGAATGAAGTCTTTCATGGATTAACCTGCCTGAGCTTCACCATAATTTAATGAACAGGATGTTCCGGACTTCCCAATTTGTTTAACAAGGTTACTTCCAACAATTGTACTTGGAATATCATTTGCAACGTCAATTATCAAAACAGCAAAACATATCAACCTCTCTTCTAATTCTTTACTATTCATTTCCCAAATTCTTTAAAATCCATCAAGTGTCACTAATCACTAATCGCTAATCAAAATACAAAACTATTAAGGGTAAACAGGAACTACAAGCATGAATTTCCAAATGCTTCATATGGATGAGTATTTACCTGATATGAATGATTAAATAGGAATTTGTAGAATAAAGATTGTGTTAAGCTTACTTTTTCCCTTTGTTCATTATATCAGTCTGTTTTTGTATGGATTCCTTATGTACAAGTTGTAAAATTTTAAGGAGGAAATCCCTATTCAGTCCAATTTTTATTCCATGAGCAAGGCGGTTTTTAATTATTTCACTCCATCGTTTTATCTGAAGTATAGTTATATTATTATCTCTTTTATATTCACCAATTTCTTCGACAATTTTCATCCGATGTAAAAGGATATCAATAAGTTCTGCATCGAGTTTATCAATTTCAGTCCTGAGTTCGTCGAGTTTAGTTTCAAATTCACCAGTAACTGATTCTTCACGAATTACCAGTTTGCTGAAAATATTTGCCAGATGTTTTGGAGTGATTTGTTGATTAGCATCTGTTAAAGCAATGTCAGGGTTATAGTGAGATTCGATCATCAGTCCCTCCATTTCAAGATCAAGGGCTTTTTGGCTGACAGATTGTATCAGATCTTTATTTCCGCATATATGGCTTGGATCGCAGAAAAGAGGAAGAGCGGGATATAATCGTTTGAGTTCGATTGGAATTTCCCACATTGGCGCATTGCGGAAGGGGGAGCTTTCAAAAAAGTAAAAACCACGATGGATTGCGGCAAGCTTAGTAATCCCGGCACGGTTTATCCTTTCAAGAGCTCCTATCCAAAGGTTAATATCAGGATTAACCGGGTTTTTTATAATAACAGGTATGTCAACACCCTGAAGTGCTTCGGCAATTTCCTGAACGGAAAAAGGATTTACAACAGTTCTTGCTCCAAGCCATAAAATATCTACATCATGTTTTATAGCTTCCTCCACATGTTTTGGATTAGCTACCTCAACAGTTGTTAATAAACCACTTTCCTGTTTTACTTTTTTTAACCACTCAAGTCCTATATTCCCAACACCTTCAAATTGGTTAGGTCTTGTTCTGGGTTTCCATATTCCTGCACGAAAGATCCTGACATTTGGAATTTGGGATAACTCCCTTGCTGTTCTGAGTAACTGTTCTTCAGATTCAGCACTACATGGACCACTGATAATTATGGGATGACTATCAAAATTAAGCCATTTTTGAATCGGTAATATGTTTAATTCTATGCTCATTTTCAGTTAACAAAGTTAATAATTAAGAGATCATAGTATAAAAGATTTCAGGATTCTTTATAAAACACCGCTCATAGCTCATTGAGCCTGTCGAAATGAGTAGATTCATTGACCCTTCGGATCTTCAGCAAGCTCACGTCAGGGTCCATCATCGGTTGCTGAGCCTGTCGAAGCGACACATTTACTTTAGTCCAAAAATCCCTAATAAAATAACCTGGGAAATCGCAAAATCTTCAAATACTTCGAAATTGGATATTCTGTGTTCAATATTCGATATTTCAAAGAGCAAGTTACCTTTTTGCTAAAAACTTTACTAATAGTTAAATTCTTAGGTAAAACACTAATTGTACATAATATGGATAATATACCAGGTAGACAGAAATACAAGTTTTGGATAGAGAACTTGAAATCTAAAATTCATTCTGCACGTACAAAGCTTGCATTGACCATTAATTCTCAACTACTTGAATTATATTGGGAGATTGGGGAAGAAATTGTTGAAAGGCAGGAAAATACAAACTGGGGAAGTAAATTTATTGAGCAAACAGCGATTGAACTCAAAAATGAATTCCCTGAAATTAGAGGATTTTCAAGAAGGAATTTATATGCTATCCGGCAATGGTATAAATTTTATTCTAAAAAATATCAATTTGTGCCACAAAGCGTGGCACAAATTCCATGGGGGCATAATCGGCTGATAATCTCCAAAATAAAAAATGTAGAAGAGGCAGAATTCTACTGTGATCTGATAATTAAAAATAGTTGGGACAGAGACACCCTTGAGATTCAAATAACAAATGATTTGTTTTCAAAAACAGGTAAAGCAGTAAATAATTTTTCTGACACCTTACCGGCTCCTCAGTCAAAACTAGTCGCTGAAACATTAAAAGACCCTTATAATTTCGATTTTCTTGGATTACAAGATTATGCTTTGGAGCAAGCTATAGAAGGTGAATTAGTTAACAATATAACCCAATTTTTACTTGAATTAGGAAAAGGCTTTGCATTTCTAGGAAGACAGTTTAAGATGGAAATAAGTGAAACCGATTATTTCATCGACCTGTTATTCTATCACCTTGAACTGCGATGCTACATTGTAATTGAACTCAAAGCAGGGAAATTCAAACCTGAATATGCTGGCAAGTTGAATTTTTATTTATCATCAGTTGACAGCCAACTTAAAAAGCCTGAAGATAATAAAAGTATTGGAATTCTTCTATGTAAGTCAAAGGATAGAATTGTAGCAGAATATACACTGAGGGATATAAATAAACCCATGGGAATAAGCGAATATCGCTTAAACGATTCAATTCCTGATAATATTAAGGCAAATCTACCAAGTATTGAGCAATTGGAAAATAAACTCTCTAAAGAAACAGAAAAGACAGGCAATTAAACATAATCATAAACACCTTCGGCTCTTCGACGAGCTCAGAGTCCCTCACCGGTTACTGAGCCTGCCGAAGCAACACTTTTCTTCTTAATATACAAAAACCTTGTAAAAAGTAACCTAAAAAACAACTAAAATTTTGAACTAATAAACG
>JAIOTT010000268.1 GCA_021106655.1 Bacteroidales bacterium | reverse complement strand
GTCCTTGCATTAATTATATCGTATTCTGCATGTGTTCCGACAAACCTGATAAATACCTTCTGGATTCGATAATTCATTTTTACCACAATTCGGTAGTGATTCCCTTTGATATTAAACACTATCCTATCCCCAGGGAGAATGTCTGCTGACCCAAATTGCTGCTTTACGGCATTGGGTGTAGAAAAATCGCCTGAATTAAATATTTGGTACCAGGTATCCATTGCCCCCTTCACATCTGCATGGTTGCTTGTAAAATCTGTCAATTTTTTTTTTGATATCACATGCATTTATATAATATATCCCTTTTTATATTTTTTCAATGTTTATTTTCCCTTTTTGGGATATCTAGGTGAGCATCAAACTTCTGATAATTCACCTTACTCCATCACCAAGAGCGATGGTGATTCGTTAAATTGCAGGTGGATGATGAATCCCGTTGTAAACAATTCGTATGCATCCTACATCGTGTTTTAAGCAAATGATATCAACCTTGAGTAGGAGGCACTATTTCAGAGGATTCAATCTATAGTTATTTACTTGTAAGGATTTAGATGTTATAAGATTTATTCAATTTCTTGTTTGACAAAATCTAAAACTGTTTTAGCGGCATTAATTGCCATCTCTCTATCTTCAACAATTAATTCTTGTGGAGAAGGGTAACGGGTAATTACTGAATAACCATTCAATAATATGCAATTTTCTCTTAGTTTTTGATTAACCTCATTTTCAGAGCAAAGGTCGATTAATTCATCTAAGTCATGAGTTTTGGGTGGTTGGATATCTTTACGAATAAGATATGCCTTTAAAGCTTTCTCTGCCGCTTGTTGGCAATGAAAACAAATAATCTCCAAGGGCTCTGGTATCATCCCAGTAAGAAATTTAGCTGTTTCATAATCTTCTGATGCAAATTTCATCCATTCTACAATTAACTTATCTTTTTTCATAATTCAATTGCCTGCTTTTTGATTTCAGCTTCCATAGTTAAGAATAATGAAGCTCTGTCATCAAACTGCTTTTTATCATAAACTAATAAATCAAGCGGTTTATGGAGAAGAGGATGAATTTTTCGCCGGATGTTCCTACTTATCACTAAAAGTCTTTCCTCGGGATTCTCGATGATAACACAGAGATCGACATCACTCTCTTCTGTCATTTCGTTTCTGGCATATGATCCAAAGAGAAGTACTTTTGCCTGAGTATAGAGTTCTTTTATCTGTTTCGCTGCTTCTTCTAATGTCGCTTGTTCCATTGATAAGTACTATAACATATAGTTATGTGGAAATCACCCTCTTCAGATCAATCAGCTGCAAACTGTCAAAAAATATACCATACAGGACGAACTCTGAACCTGGAACAAATTCCTGCGGAATTAGTTCTTTAGCAGTTTGAAAGAAAATATCATTGGTATTGGAATTTATTACTTGTAGAATGCCTTATCTTTTTCTCATACTTATTTTTCAAACTGCTGTGGATTTTCTCGTTCTTCATCAGAGCAAAAGAAAAAGGAGACCCTTTTGGATCTCCTTTTTCTTTTGTGTTTCATGGATGTTATTGATACAAAGATTCTAGATCCTGATACACAACTTTAAAGAGGCAACATACTTATAGATTTTCTAACGAAAATAATCTGATATTCAATCAAAATTGAAAACAAACCAGATTTTAGTTTTTAATATTTTGATAAGATAGTATTGTTAGTTCACAATTTTTTGCAAACTATTTGACTTGTTTGATTGTTGAGGTTATTATAATAAATATGAATGATATACTGCGTTTGATAATTGCACAGCAACAGCACAACTTGATTAGCCAATTTACGATTATTACCCGGGATACAGAAATACTTCCTGTTCCAAGAAAAGCAACCGTTATTATCGGGATTAGAAGATGTGGGAAATCTACATGGCAGCATGAAAAGATGGAAGCTCTCCTAAGTAATGGAGTGTCAACAGAAAACATCTGTTATATTGATTTTTCAGATGATCGTCTAGATTTCCTCAGAACTGAAGAATCTGATCCGACTGTGATAACAGATACATACTACGGGATGTATCCTGAAAAGCATGTACAAAAGGTCTACTTTTTTTTCGATGAGCTGCAGTACGTAAACAGGTGGGCTCAATTCATCAATAGGATACAAACTACAGAAAATTGTGAAGTCTATATCACCGGTTCATCTGCAAAATTGCTTTCAAAAGAGATCGCAACTGAACTTGGTGGCAGGACTTTTTCCTGGGAGTTGTTCCCTTTCTCCTTTCGCGAATTCCTTAGAGCTAGTGGAAAAACGGAATCCATAAACGATATTGCAAGCAGGGATGAGATCATCAATGCATTCGGAGAATATGTTATCAGGGGTGGTATGCCTGAACGATATATTTTACCAAAAGAGACAATGGCTGTATTGTATTTTCAAAACCTTGTGAATGATGTAATAACTAGAGATATCCTGCTCAGATACAATATTAAGCATCCCGTTCAGTTGAAAAGACTTGTACAGATGCTGATGAATAATTTTTCACGTTTAACAACAGTAAACAAGTTAAAGCAACGTCTCGCAGGAGAAAGAAACAAGCTTTCCCCTGAATTAATCAGTGATTACATAGACAAGATAATTGACTGCTACCTGATGTTTACCGTTCCCATACGTTCGTATAATATGGCAGTTAAATCAGTAAATCCGAAGAAAGTCTATTGTGTTGACCACGCTATGGCACAGGCATTTTCACGCGACACCTCTGCTAACAATGGGTTTGCATTGGAAAACATGGTTTTTATGGAGCTTAGACGTACCATGGAGAATATTTTCTACTATAAGACCGCTCGTGGTGATGAAATCGATTTTGCAGTTGGTTCCGACTCTGATATACGCCTGATTCAAGTTTGCTGGGAAATGGGAAAGCAGGAAAATACAAAAAAACGGGAAATTGGAGCTCTTTTTAATGGAATGGAGGAATTAGGACTTCAAGAATCTTGGTTAATTACAGCATACGAAGAAGAGGAAATCACAGATAATAAAACTGGTAGATTAATTCATGTGGTTCCTGCTTATAAGTGGTTATTGCAGCAATGAGATTTCTGTAAAACTCACCCCGTGGATTATTTTCATTCAACCGAGGGTTGAAATCAGCTGGAATATGGAAAATGTAGTAGTTTTAATACATCTGATTAAATTCCAGCACGCGTGAGTTATTTTATTTGTCTGTAACTATCAAGCAAAATATTGATAATTGGTTCAACAATAGGTTATCTTAACAAAGAGCAAATCTTTGGTGGTTTGTATAATCACTATTATCGATCAAGTACTTGATTTTATTGGTGCCATCTTAAAAAAATAAGGAATGAGTTCATATTTGACATCCATTATCATTATTACTACTAAAGTGCTTAAGGATGAGAAAAACTAACGTACAGGTCACTTTTTTAGGTAAAAATCACCCCTAAACACAAGAAAAACTCCCTGCAAATAGGTAAATATTCGTTGAACCCACTCAGAGAATCAACCCATTAATTACAAAGTAACTGACGGAACTGTTTTACCAGCGGATACAAAAAAATGTGTTTT
>JAIOTT010000020.1 GCA_021106655.1 Bacteroidales bacterium | reverse complement strand
TATACTAATCAAAGAATTTTAGAGTTGAAAAATAGCCGGAATTATCTGGAAAAAAGTGCTTCAATCACTAATTCAGTAATAATTAATCTCTGTTTTATTGGTAAAAATGTTCATGTTGAGAATTCTATAATTGGCCCTCATGTGTCAATTGGAGATATGACTCAAATACATCGGTCAGGAATTACTAATAGTATCATCCAGACAAATACCAAAATTTCAAATGCTAATATTGAAAACTCCATGATGGGAAATTATGTTAAAATGGAAGGTAAAGCAGCTGAGATAAATGTTGGAGATTATACAATATTATCAGGTATATAAAGGTCTGAAGGTCTAAAGGTCTGAAGGTCTGAAGGTCTAAAAGTTTAAAGGTATAAAGGTACAGGAAAAAATAAAAATGGATGAAAGGTAGTATTCAAATAATTCTTTTAGTTGTATTGTTGGCAGCAAGTTCAGGATGCAAAACGACTACAAATATTGATAGTACACAGAAAAAACAAACAAAAGAAGATATCGCTGAAAAGAAGAAAAAGAGAAGCAAATCCTTATACCTTGATGCGAATAAAGAGAAGGTTTTAGGGAATTACGAAGAAGCGACCAAACTTTTTCTGCAGTGCCTGGAGACAGAGCCTGAAGATGCGGCATCAATGTTTGAATTGGCAAGATTGTATCGTATTAAGAGAAGCTATGCCGATGCATTAAAAATGGCAGAAAATGCGGTCAAATTTGATGGGAATAACCCATGGTATAAATTATTACTTGCTGAATTATATTTTGAACAATACCAGTATGATAATGCAATCAAAATATATTCACAATTAGTAAAGCAACATCCTGAAAATATTGATTATTACTACGGTTGGGCAAACTCATATATCTATGCCGGAAAACTTATGGATGCTGTAAAAATTTATAATATAATAGAAGAAAGAGTTGGTATTACAGATGAGGTTTCGCTTCTGAAACAAAAAATTTATTTGCAATTAGATAAAATTGATGAGGCTGCCAGAGAAATTGAAAAACTAATATCATACTTTCCTGATGATCCAAAATATATTGCAATACTGGCTGAGTTGTATATGACCAATATGATATATGACAAAGCCCTGGAAGCCTATAAAAGAATATTGGAAGTTGATCCTGACAATCCTTTTATTCATATTTCCCTGGCAGATTATTACAGAAAAAATAATGATAAAGAGAAGTCATTTGAAGAATTAAAACTGGGCTTTGAGAATCCCAGGCTTGATATTGACACCAAAGTCCAGATCCTTTTATCTTATTATACTATTACAGAGATATATACTGAATTGACAGAAGAAGCTTTCATTCTGGCAAAGATATTGGTTGATGTTCACCCTAAAGAACCAAAAGCATACTCCATATATTCTGATTTTCTGGTGAGAGATAAAAAATACGAAGAAGCAAGGGAAGCTTTGCGTTCAGTTATTGAATATGATAGCAGCAAATATATAATTTGGGATCAGCTATTAAGAATGGATGTTGAGCTGGACGATTTTGTGTCAATGGCTGAAACAAGCCAGAGAGTAATGGAACTTTTTCCTGAACAGCCTTTACCATATTTGTTTTCAGGAGTTTCTAATTTTCAGTTAAAAAATTATGAAAAAGCAATAAAATCTCTAAAGAGAGGGATAAATTTTGTGGTTGAAAATGACGTACTACTGGAAAACTTCTATACTTACCTTGGAGATGCCTATAATCAAACAAAAAAATACAAAGAATCAGATAAAGCATATGAGAATGTTTTGGAAATTGGAGCTGATAACCACTATGTCATGAATAATTATAGCTATTATTTGTCACTAAGAGGAGAAGAGCTTGAGAAGGCTGAAGTCATGGCGAAAAAGGCAAATGAACTAGAGCCGGGAAATTCTTCATATCAGGATACATATGCTTGGGTATTATATAAGCTGGGGAAATTTAATGAAGCAAAAATCTGGATTGAAAAAGCAATTAAAAACACAAGCAGCAGCAATCCGGTTTTATTGGAGCATTATGGAGATATTCTTTATAAACTTGATAGGAAGGAAAGCGCATTAGAAAATTGGAAAAAAGCCCATGATGCAGGAGAGGGATCAGAACAACTGGAGCGTAAAATTAAAGATAAAACCTTATATGAATAAAGGCAGATTTCATATTATTTACCTGGTGATTATTCCACTATTATTAGGCTTGTTTTCGTGTAAGACTACTAGAAAAATAATTAAAGCACCAATAAAAGAAGAAGGAGCAGATTATCTTTTTGGACAACTTAAGAAAAATGAAATGAAGTTTGAATGGTTGTCAGCCAGATTCACTGCAACATATATTGAAGATAAGAAGAAAATATCTTTTCGGGGGCAAATGAGAATTAAAAGAGACAGTATCATATGGATCTCAATATCTCCTGCATTAGGTATAGAAATGGTAAGATTAATTATCACAAATGATTCAATTAAATTTCTTGATCGTATTAAGGCAACTTATCAGATCTCTGATTTTAATTATATTAATCGTTTTATTAACAGTGTCTTAGACTTTGATATGCTTCAGGCCTTTTTAATTGGCAATGATTTCACCTTTTTTGAAAACGGAAAATTTAAGGCTTCTATTGATGGTATGGAATATCGCTTGCTTACTGTTGGCAGGAGAAAACTTAAAAAATATGTCAAAAGTAATCGCGAAGATTTAAAAATCCCTATTCAAAATATTTGGCTTAATTATGAAAATTTCAAGATCACAAAAGTCATGATAAAGGAAGTTAAACAGGATGGTAGAAAATTGCAGGCCTTTTACTCAGACTTTAATAGAATTGATAATCAACTTTTTCCTCATCATCTTGATTTTCAAATTGCATCAGAAAACAAAATTGATATAGGAATTGATTATTCAAAAATTATAGTTGATAAACCAATGACATTTCCTTTTAAGATTCCGGAAAGGTACACTGAAGTTCAGTAATTTTGTTTGTTTAGGATTTAGATATTAGTGTTTAGAATTTTAAATATTTTCAATGTTATTTATGCGAATCAAGGGTTGAAATTATAGTAACCAACGAAGTAAAACAAAGTATCAAAGAAAAAATGCCACTGATTTCTCAGATTATCACAGAAAGAAAACAGTTTTAATTAGCGCATTTGTGGCAAAAAAAGGGAAATATGCTTTATACATTTGAGAATTG
>JAIOTT010000032.1 GCA_021106655.1 Bacteroidales bacterium | reverse complement strand
AACTATGAGGTGAAATAAATGAAACACAGTAAAAAATTTGGAATAGGGACGTTGCTTGCGGCAATGCTGCTTATGAGCATGGTGTTTGTGCCGACTGTAAGCGCCGAGCAAGAAAAAGAAATATCCGCTCCAAAGTTAATTTTATTTATTTAATAATCCTATACATTTATCAATTTCCCGCACAAGCTCGTTTATTTTAAGTCTTGCATCAAGTGATCCTTTACTTGTTTCAATTGTTTTTGATATCTTAAGTTTTTTTTGATCTTCTTCTAATTGTTTAATTGTTGCTTCTTGTAATTCAATTGTTTTCTGAGATTCAATATTTCTCACCGCTAATTCACTCTTTTCTAATTCTGTTTGTTGATGCAGCTGAATTAACTTATGGAGTTTAGCTTCGATCCCTGATATTATAGAATCTGCATCCTTCATTCAAAATCACTGTTTAATTTCTTGCAAATATAATTATAGCACAAAGGTAAAACAAATTTTGTTAATATTAATTAATATGTTTAAATCATTCAAACCCAAACTCGCAACCCGCAACTCGCAACCCGCAACCCGCAACCTTCATAATGTCTTAGTCAAAAGATAAATAACAAAATAGGTTACTTTTCTTTAAATTTCCTACTAACACATATGAATGAAGAATTCCTCTATTACCTTTGGAAATTCCGTTTATTTAAGCAAGATATAAAAACTTGCTCTGGTGAGGGAATAAAAATAATCAGTCCGGGAACACAGAATCTGGATTCAGGGCCTGATTTTTTTAATGCAAGAATAAGTATTGGTGATACCTTCTGGGCAGGGAATGTGGAAATTCATATAAATGCTTCTGATTGGTTCCGGCATGGACACGATAATGATCCTTCCTATGATAACATTATCCTCCACGTAGTGTATAATTGCGATGCCTTTATAAGGCGTAAAAACAGTGAATTAATACCTTCATTTGAAATAAGGAATTGTTTTGATAATGAACTGTTATTCAGATATGAAGCTTTTATTAAAAGTTTATCATGGGTTCCATGCCAGAATATGATCGGAACTATTGATCAGGAGTACATGAATATCTGGATGGAGCGATTGGTGATTGAACGACTGGAAAGAAAGTCACTTGAAATTAAAAATTTACTTGGAATAAATAATGGTGACTGGGAGCAGACTTTTTACCAGCTATTAGCAAGGAATTTTGGATTCAGGATAAATTCATACCCTTTTGAATTACTGGCAAAATCTATTCCAATTAAAGTTCTGGCAAAACATAGTGATGATTTAATTCAGATAGAAGCTCTGCTTTTTGGGCAGGCAGGTTTTCTTAATACAAGTTTTAAAGATGAATATCCAAAGGAATTGAAGGCTGAGTATAATTACCTCCAAAAAAAGTGCTCATTGCAAGCAGGGGATAGATTTTTATGGAAGTTTCTGAGATTGCGCCCTTCGAATTTTCCGACTTTACGTATAGCTCAGCTTTCAAAACTAATACATAGATCGCCGTCGCTTTTTACAAGTGTTATGGAATGCACAGATGTTTCCAGTGTTTTCAAACTTTTTGATGTAACTTCTTCATTATATTGGGACTCGCATTATCGTTTTGACAAGAAATCCTCAGAAAAACAAAAGAAACTGGGAGTTGAAGCAATTCGATTATTTGTTATTAATACTATAGCTCCTGCTATGTTCTGTTATGGATGGATTAATGATTTAGAGATTTTTCAGCAAAGATCTCTGGAATTTCTACATGACATTAGAGCTGAGAATAATGCTATTGTGAGGAGGTGGAAAAAATATGGTGTTCGTTGTGATTCAGCTTCACATACCCAGGCATTATTGGAGCTTAAATCCAACTATTGTGATGATAAAAAATGCTTGCTATGCAGAGTCGGTAATTTTCTAATTCGAAGTTAATATACTGTAAGTCTTGTGCCTTGGTGGCTAGGAAAGAAATATTGATTATTTTTGTACAATATAAACAAAGATTGCACTATGATCAAGGCTAAAGAGCGGGCATTAATTTTTACCTTTATACTTATTCTGATTGTAATCATAGCAGGAGTGATTGGTTATATGGTAATTGAGGATCTTTCATTTATAGATGCATTATATATGACAGTGATAACTGTTTCTACAGTTGGATTTAAAGAGGTTCATGAATTTTCTGATGGAGGCAGAATATTTACTATATTCCTGATCATTATAAGTATAGGATTAATTGGATATAGTTTTACGAGGATTACCACGTTTTTTATTGAGAACAAACTAAGACATTTGATCATTGGTGTAACCACTAAAACAGGGAAAAATTCGAAGCAAATATTATTGGTTATAAATCGCCTGATGGAAATTATATTATAAATCCTCACCCTGACACTAATGTTGAGCCAAATTCTAAACTATTTATTCTGGGAACACAGGAGCAAATAAAATATATGAAAGAATTTCTTCAATCTACTGAGAAATAGAAATAGAACTACTATTGATCAGCTATTATAGTATTCATTGGGATAAAATTTCATTTGGGATTTTGTTTTAATAAACATTTTTAGCATTTTTGTTTCTTTATTAAGCAATTGTCCCTTATGAAACGAATAATTTGCCTTTCACTATTTCTGATTTTTTTAATTCCAGAAATTTCTTATTCCCAAAAGCCAGCTTCCATAAAACAGCACAAAGCTGTTATGAGTCAAGCTGATACAATTTCGGGGACTGATGAAACAGTCAGCGAAAATATCAATGATGTTTTTGTTCCTATTGTTGATGTTCTTAAACATGTACTATTCTGGGATCCTTTCGCAGCAGTCGGTGTGTACGACCCGGTAATATATGATAAAGCAGGTAAGCCTGTTTTGGATGATGACGGACAACCCAGGAAATCTCCTATTGCTTTAGTGGTTATATGGTTAATTATTGGCGCTGTATTCTTTACCATATATATGAAATTTGTCAATGTTCGTGGTTTTAAGCTTTCACTGGATATAGTAAGAGGGAAATACGATCACCCTAAAGATAAGGGTGAAGTGTCACATTTTCAGGCTTTAACTACTGCCTTATCTGCTACGGTGGGTTTAGGAAATATTGCCGGTGTTGCTATAGCAATTTCTATTGGTGGCCCTGGTGCAACATTTTGGATGATAGTTGCAGGTATATTGGGTATGTCATCAAAGTTTGTTGAATGCACCCTGGGGGTGAAATACAGGAAGATCAATAAGTTTGGACAGGTTTCAGGAGGCCCTATGTATTATTTATCGGAAGGATTGAAGAAAAGAAAAATGAAATATCTCGGAATAGTTTTGTCTGTTCTTTTTGCCATCCTTGTAATCGGTGGTTCATTTGGTGGTGGTAATATGTTTCAGGCAAATCAGGCATTTTCACAGCTATCCCTAATGGTTCCCGGCGTTGAAAACCATGGTGCATGGTTTGGCGCTCTCCTGGCTATACTTGTTGGAGCAGTGATTATTGGAGGCATAAAGAGCATTGCTAATGTTACAGATAAGATCGTTCCTTTTATGGCAATACTTTATGTGGGTACTGCTATTGTTATCATATTTATGAATATTGAACATACAGGACGGGCTTTTGAACTGATCTTTAACGGAGCTTTTAATCCTGATGCCCTAAAAGGTGGTTTTATAGGAGTATTGTTAGTTGGATTTCAAAGAGCTGCTTTTTCTAATGAAGCCGGTGTTGGTTCAGCAGCTATTGCCCATTCAGCTGTAAAAACAGATGAACCAATAACCGAAGGACTGGTGTCTTTATTAGAGCCATTTGTGGACACAGTTATCATTTGTACAATGACAGCTCTGGTACTTATCTATACAGGTGTTTATGAAAATCCGGGAGGACTTGAAGGTGCAGAACTGACATCTGAAGCCTTCGGTAGCGTATTTTCATGGTTCCCGTACATTCTTGTTATTGCGATCTTTCTTTTTGCTTTTTCAACCATGATATCATGGTCTTATTATGGACTTAAAGGTTTTGATTATCTGTTTGGAGGAATTAGTGAAAAATGGTTTGGAACCAGGAAGACTGCTGCCACTATATACAGGGTTATGTTTCTTCTCGTAATTGTTGTCGGAGCCTCATCAAAGCTTGATGCTGTGTTGGATTTTTCGGATATGATGATTTTATCTATGGCATTCCCAAATATTATCGGACTTATTATTATGGCTCCCGAAGTTAAAAGAGACCTTCTTTCATTTGTTGCACGGGTTAAGTCAGGTGAAATAAAAAAATATTAATAAAATTTCCTTTCTAAGTTCAATTACTCACCCAAAATAGCTTTCTGCTAATTTTACGGATGTGTTTACTAATTCTGTCTTTCACTTATGTGTTGGTGATATTAACTTTGGTGTTCCGGGATATGATTTGTTAAAATGATTTTATTCATAAGTTAATAATGAGAATCATGGGTAAAGATTTTATCAAATATATATAAACTCAAGCAAAGGTGCCAAGATGCAAAGAGAAAAACTTAGCGGCTGAGCGAGGAAAAAATGGAATAACTAGAATAGTGTAATAATTGTCATGCTGGAAAATCTAAAAAACTATTTCACTTATAACCAAAAGGAAAGAACAGGTGCATTGATACTGATGTGTATAATATTTATTTTAATTATGGCAAATCTGTTATTACCTTATTTACATCATACGAAAAAAATAGATTATTCACTCTTTGAAAAAGAAATTGAAAAATTTGAAATTACTATGGACAAAACAAAAAAAAACATAAATAATTTATACGCAGATCATAAAATTGAAAAATATGTTAAAAGCCCGGATAATAGCCATGGAAAAGTACACTCCTTGTTTGAGTTTAATCCAAATAATCTTACTTATGAGAAATGGAAGAAATTAGGATTATCTGACAAACAGATCAGGGTAATAAAAAATTATGAGCAAAAGGGAGGAAAATTTTATAGAAAGACAGATTTGAAAAAAATTTATAGCATTAGTGAAAAGGATTATAGTATTCTTGAACCATATATTATGATCCCTGGTAAAAAAAAGATCAGGGGAAATAATATTAAAAATAAATTTGAGAAGGCTGTACCATCAATAAACACAAGCGCCTCAACACTTAATATCGATATAAATATAGCCGATTCAACTGAGCTAATTAGCTTATATGGCATTGGCCCTGTTTTTGCATCGCGAATTATTAAATACAGAAATTTGCTTGGTGGTTATGATGAACTCCAACAATTACTCGAAGTCTTTGGAATGGATAGCATCAGGTATGAAAAGATACTACCTAATTTAGTTATCTCAAGAGATAGCCTGAGAAAAATTTATATTAATGAAGCGTCTTTTAAAGAAATTTTAAAACACCCATATATCTCATATGAACAAGTAAAAGAAATTGTCAATTACAGAAAGGCGAATAATGGGTTTAGTAACATTAGAGAGTTGAAGAATATACCTACCATAGATAGTATGATGTATAGGAAGCTTTTACCATATTTGGCAATATAACTAAGAAGTGCCTAGAGTTTGGAGTGCGTAAAGTTTGGAGTTATGAATAATAAGGAGTTTGGTAAGCAGTTTGAATTAAGGACAAAGCAGTTTGCGATTTCTATTATTAAATTATCTGCTTCTCTTCCCAATTCTAAAGAAAGTAATGTTATCAGAAATCAAATTACAAAGTCAGGCACTAGTGTAGGGGCAAATTATAGAGAAGCAAATCGTGCCAGAAGCAAAGCTGATTTTGCAAATAAGATTAAGATATGTGAAAGCGAAGCCAGTGAAACAGTATTTTGGATCGAGATAATAGATGAATTGAATTGGACGGAATCAAAGAAAATTGAGCTAATTATTTTAGAAGCGAATGAAATGCTTGCCATATTCACATCAATTGGTAAAAAACTAAAACTCTAGACACTCCAAACTCTAGGCACTCCAAACTCCAGGCACTCCAAACTCTAGGCACTCCAAACTCCAGGCACTCCAAACTTATTTGCAGACATTAAGTTTTGTAGCATTAGATAATTATCTTAATTTTGGAGAAAATAAAATATTAACCAAAATCACTTAAATCATGATGAAATTAAAATTTACATTTCTATTGCTTGTTTTTGTTGTTTTTACTGCTTGTGATAAAGATGATGATGGAAAAACTTACCAAGTTAAATATGAGGTTGAAAATCATTTATCAGTTAATTCACATATAAAGATCACATACAATAAGAACGATAACACAAATGTTGTTGATGCTCCTCTTGCTCCCGGGCAGAAATGGGAAATTAGTTATACAGGTAATTCTGGTGAACAAACTTTATTGTCATGCCTGGTAATTAATGACAGTGCTAATTTTGATCTGAGAATATTTGTTGATCAGGTAATATTTTCTCAGGATAATGGCTATTGTCAGGATGTTTGTGATACTTTGGAGGTGATGATTTCAAAGACTTTGGATTAGAGACAAACATTAAAATAGAACCATATGACTAATGAGCATATAGTTGATCTGGAAAGAGTTTCTGTCTTTCAGAAGAACGTTTTAATATTAACCAATGTTTCCTGCCGAATATCTAAAGGAGAATTTGTTTATCTAATTGGTAAAACCGGAAGTGGAAAGAGCAGCCTTTTGAAAACACTATATGCTGATCTGCCACTGGTTGAAGGATTAGGAAACATAGCAGGATTTGACCTTACAAAAATTAAAAGTAATGAAATTCCCTTTTTGAGAAGGAAACTTGGGATTGTATTTCAGGATTTTCAACTACTTAGCGATCGTAGTGTTAATGATAATTT
>JAIOTT010000467.1 GCA_021106655.1 Bacteroidales bacterium | reverse complement strand
GAGAAACCCTCGCACAATTGATTGAATATGCTTCTTTCATTGATAATTTAGACTACGAACAACTAAATGACATTTTTCAAAATTATTCTGGAGAAGAGGCTGGATTAGAAGAATATCACCAACAATATTATGAGAATGGATCTAGTCAAAATGTATCATGGAATAAAAATTCCAAATTGGTAATTGTAGCACAGGATATTACAAAAGAAATTAAACAGACTTCATTGTATTTACGGAAAAAGGGGATTGATGTTTATTGTGTTGAGTTCAAATATTTTGTAAATGATTCAAATATAAAAATGATTTCGAGTGATTTCGTTGTAGGGGATGAAGAATTTATTCGTCAAAAAGTAAAATCAGACACACAATTACCTAAAACAACTCAAACAAAATTTTTAGAGTCATTGGATGATAATGGAAAATTCATTTTTGAAAAGATATTTGATTTTTCTGACAAAGAAAACTTAATGTTAAGATGGGGTTCAAAAGGATTTTCATTAAATCTACCTTTTGAAAACGGATTTGTTGGATTGTGTTTTGCATATCCACCAACTTCTGTGTTTAAACAAAGTATTTATACTGGATTTGAAGAAATTACCAAAAAAGTTAATAATTCAGAAAAAGTGATTTCAGATTTTAAAACTGAACTTAAAAAGCACAACAGATTTGAAAATGCAAGAACGAATATGAAGTGGGTTATTTCTGAAGGATTTTCCGAAACTGAGATTGATAATTTCATTGAAACATTAAGAAAAATTATTGACCAAATTAAAATAGAAGGATTGAAGAAATGAAAACCCAGCCCATAATACGCAATAAATTCAAGGGGGCGGGAAATCGTATTTAAAACGGAATTTCATTACATATACTACTTAGTTACCTGAAAGTCAGGCGGATAAAAAGCCCGCCAAAATTTATTGCAACCGTCACCCACTATAATAATGAACAATTCAACATCAATGATATAAGTAAAAAAATGGAGCCGATTTTATTAAATGGTTTGGGCCATTACTTGACGCACTTCGAGATTTAGGAGATTCTGGAAAACCAAGGGAGGTATCAGATAGAATTGCTGAGAATACAAATAAATGACAAAGAGCAATGATGAAGAACGCCTGGAGTATTTATTTAAACTTTATGAGAAAATGATTGCAGAGGAGAAGGAACAAGGTGGTTTGTTTGCAAAGGAGAAAAAAACCACAAAAAGAAGAAAATCAAATAATGAAAAAAATTGAAGTAATAGGTAGGGAGATCTCTATTAATAAAACGAACAAAGAGGATTTTGTTTGCATAACAGATATTGCTAAATACAAGAACCCTGAAGCACCTGCCGACATAGTAAAGAACTGGTTACGCAGTAAAAACACCATCGAATTATTGGGCTTGTGGGAAAAGCTACATAACCCGGATTTTAAACTGGTCGAATTCGACCAGTTTAAAAAAGAAGCAGGGTTTAATCATTTTGTATTATCTCCTAAAAAATGGATAATTACTACAAATGCTATCGGGTTGCAATCTAAATCCGGTAGATATGGTGGAACTTTTGCTCACATTGATATTGCTTTAGAGTTTGCCTCATGGGTGTCGGTAGAGTTTAAGTTTTATATGATAAAAGAATTTCAACGCCTTAAAGACGAAGAACAGAAACAATTAGGTTGGGACATAAAACGTAATCTTACTAAAATAAACTATCGCATACATACCGATGCCATTAAGGGAAATTTGATACCAAAAAGCTTAAACAAAAATCAAATTAATCTTGTTTATGCGTCTGAAGCAGATGTTCTTAACATGGCACTCTTTGGAAAAACAGCAAAACAATGGAGAGAAGAAAACCCTGAAGAAAAAGGAAATATTCGTGATTTTGCCAATGTATCGCAATTAGTCTGCCTGGTAAACCTTGAAAATCTAAATGCACTTTTTATTAAAGAGAACATCAGTCAGGCTGAAAGATTAAAGAAACTAAATGAAATTGCCATAGAACAGATGAAACTGCTTTCTGTAGATACCACTAAACTAATCAAGGAGAAGTGAAAATAGGTATGAAAGAGGAATCTGTTTTCACGCAAAGCAGCAAAGTTGTAATGAAAATACACGAAACTGTAAACTTGCTTTCTAAACTGTAAACCGTTTACCCATTTTCAAATTTTCAAATTATCTCATTTTCAAATAAAACTGCAACTGCCCCTTTTCCTAATTAACCACTCACCTACTTTACTACTCAACTACTTCGCGTAGTTAACCGCACGCGTCTCCCGGATCACAGTGATCTTAATCTGCCCGGGATAGGTCATCTCATCCTGTATTTTTCGTGACAGATCGTATGAAAGCTTATTAGCTTGTTCATCGTTAATTTCTTCTGAGCCAACTATTACTCGTAATTCTCTGCCTGCTTGTATTGCGTATGTCTTAACAACACCTGGATAAGAGAGTGCCAATTCTTCCAGGTTATTAAGTCTTTTAATATAGGCTTCAACTACTTCGCGTCTTGCGCCCGGACGTGCACCTGAAATTGCATCACATACCTGTACAATTGGAGATATCAGGGTATCCATTTCTACTTCATCGTGGTGTGAGCCAATTGCATTACATATCTCAGGCTTTTCTTTAAATTTCTCTGCAAGCTTCATTCCAAGTATTGCGTGAGGTAATTCCGGCTCATTGTCAGGTACTTTGCCAATATCATGAAGCAAACCTGCTCTTTTGGCCTTTTTTGTATTGAGGCCAAGCTCTGATGCCATAGTAGCACAAAGGTTAGCAACTTCCTTGGAGTGCTGGAGAAGGTTTTGACCATAAGATGAGCGATATTTCATTTTACCTACCAAACGAATAAGCTCATGATGCATGCCGTGTATTCCAAGGTCGATGGTAGTTCTCTTTCCTATTTCAATAATTTCCTGCTCGATCTGTTTTTTTGTTTTTGCAACAACTTCTTCTATTCTGGCTGGATGGATACGGCCGTCGGTTACGAGTTTATGAAGTGACAAACGCGCAATTTCACGTCTAACAGGGTCAAAGCCTGACAATATAATTGCTTCCGGTGAATCATCAATAATGATTTCAATACCGGTAAGGGCTTCCA
This sequence comes from Bacteroidales bacterium, assembly GCA_021106655.1. Classification (GTDB taxonomy): domain Bacteria; phylum Bacteroidota; class Bacteroidia; order Bacteroidales; family SMBSF77; genus SMBSF77. The sequence goes on along the minus strand of JAIOTT010000467.1, from coordinate 1,644 downwards.
GTGCCCTGATATTCCTCCCTTCTCTTCCAATTATACGGCCTTTTACTTCATCATTTTCAATATTAAAAACGGAAACTGTATTTTCAATGGCATGCTCAGCTGCAGTTCTTTGAATTGTTTCAATTACAACTTTTTTGGCATCCATATTTGCTGTTAGCTTGGCTTCGTCAATAATATCTTTAATAAAAGTTATGGATTCAGTCCTTGCTTCTTCTTTAAGAGTTTCAATTAACTGAGCCTTTGCTTCATTAGCAGAAAGTCCTGATATTGTTTCAAGTTGTTCAACCTGCTGCTTATATGCTTTCTCCAGGTCGCCTTGCTTTTTATTAATAATTTCAAGCTGAGATGAAAGATTATTTTTTATGGAATTAATTTCATTTTGCTTTCTCTGGAATTCCTCTATTTTGCCTGATAAGGATGATTCTTTTTGCTTAAGCCGGTTTTCATTCGTTTGTAAAATATTGTTTTTCTGTTGAATTACTTTTTCATGTTCGGCTTTTAATTGAAGGAACTTTTCTTTAGCCTGTAACATTTTGTCTTTTTTAATGACTTCGGCTTTTTCCTGGGCTTCCTTAAGGATATTCTCACTTTTCTTTTCAACGGCTTTTCTTAATATAGTACTTGTTATTAGAATACCAAGTAGAAGAGCTACTACTCCAACAATAATTGCTATTATAATGTCCATCTTTATATATATTTAATTTGAATTAGAAATCCACCTACATTGATGGTGGTAATGTCCTTTTTTTGTTTTACAAGATAAAAAATACAAGAATATTGGTCCCGATAGCTATCGGAATGGAATATTGATTTAAACGTAAAAATTTATCATTTCTTTCCAGTATTCCACAATTCCATTTTTCCATCATTCCTATTAACAAGCGCTCAATGGGTGCAGTTCAAAGCCACCTTTTTAGAGCGTAGTTTATTACTTATTATATTAATAAGGTGCACACTTGATGCATAACATATAGAATAAAAAAACCCGCATAATATTCAAAGGTTTTAGTAAACCTCAAAAGACATGTATAGGGATGCCAAATGCTTTGAACGTCCACTGTCCTTTCATAGAAAGAAACCCGAAGGTTGAGGCCTGTCCTAGACACTTATGAGCTTATACCCTAATTTTTATAATGTTAAGTTTACAAACTTAGTATGAATATATGCGGGTAATCGTTAATGCGGGAATATTTTCAAAGAACAATATTTTATTTTTCAAATACTTTAGTTAAAATCTCGTCAATATCAGCTAATTTCTCAATTATGACCATATCTTTTGTGCTAATTCTTTTGTCTAAATTCAAAAATTGAGTTGTGAACTGTAAGGCAATCATAGCCAGTAAATCCTGATGGTCTTTATAAGCATATGATTTGGAAAATTCTTTAAATTTTTCATTTATTAATTTAGCTGCCTTTCTTACTGTTTCTTCCTCATTTTTTGCGATAGTCAACTTGTATGGTCTTTCAGCTATTATTACTGAAATTGAAAACTCTTCCATATAAAGCTAATTCCTGATATCCAAAGTTAATTTTATTTATTTAATAATCCTATACATTTATCAATTTCCCGCACAAGCTCGTTTATTTTAAGTCTTGCATCAAGTGATCCTTTACTTGTTTCAATTGTTTTTGATATCTTAAGTT
>JAIOTT010000054.1 GCA_021106655.1 Bacteroidales bacterium | reverse complement strand
GTGATTATGTGATTTCCGAATGGGGAAAAATATTCCCGAAGATAAAACCATTTGGGATACAGGCATTAAATACAAAGGATGGTACCCTGGCATGGGAATCTGAAAAATTTAAAAAAGGAATTACTAACGGAATTACTGTGGGAGATTATTACATTGTTTGCTCAGGAAAAGCTTTGTATTCACTTAACATTGACAACGGAGAAGAACTATATGAAGTTCCGGTTTCTAAAGGAGGTGTTGGGCAGGCTGCAATGATATTGCCTTTTAAAGAGGATGTTATTGTTGTGATTGGAGAGAAGGGGATATCAACCTTCAAAGCCTCCAATGGTGACCTGATTAATAAAGGAAGTTATAAATCTTCAAAGCTTGAGGACAGGATTGATGACCTTGTAATAATAAAAACTGCAAAAGCTGATATTGCTGCATTTGATCTTAATACATGCAATTATAAAGAGTTCAAAGCAAAGAAGGGAGCTGTTACTAGCATGTCACTTGAGGGTGAGTTTGTTTATGTTTATGAAAATAAAGTTGTGAGTAAAGTAAAAACAAGATAGGATATTTTAAAATCAAGTTAAAAAAACTTCTATTTAGCCCCGAACTTCGGGGCTTTTTTTATTATTGTTGATAAGTATAGAGAATTTCAAATATGATATTAGTTTATTTTCTGAAAAATATTATTACTTTTGCAGGCTTTTAAAAATAAAAATAAATTCTCTTATAACAAATAACTTATAACTAATAACTTATAACTATTTTCAAGTAATGAACCCATCATTAAACAACATAAGAAACATTGGTATCGCAGCACATATTGATGCCGGTAAAACCACTTTAACAGAAAGAATCCTCTTTTATACAGGTGTTAGCAGAAAAACAGGTGAAGTCCATGATGGTGAAGCCACAATGGATTTTATGAAACAGGAGCAGGAGAGAGGTATCACTATTGCCTCTGCAGCAATATCATGCAAATGGAATGAATCTAACATTAATTTAATTGATACTCCTGGCCATGTCGACTTTACAATAGAAGTAGAAAGATCACTGAGAGTTATAGATGGAATGATCGCAGTATTTTGTGCTGTGGGTGGTGTAGAACCTCAATCGGAAACAGTTTGGAATCAAGCTGATAAGTATAAAGTTCCCCGGATTGCATTTGTTAATAAAATGGATAGGGCAGGGGCTGATTTTCACGCAGCTGTATCACAAATGAATAAATACCTTGATGCTAATGCTATAGCTTTACAACTTCCTATGGGTGTAGAAGAAGAATTTGAGGGTGTTATTGATTTATTGGAAGGAAAAGCATATATTTTCGATGATTTCAAACGTGAAGAATGTCCAATTCCTGACAAATATCATCTGAAATATGAAGAGGCCAGAATGCTTGTTGTAGAAAAGCTTGCAGATTATAACGATGAAATAATGGAGTTGTATCTTGATGAAAAGGATGTTTCAGCTGAATTACTTAACAAGGCTGTCAGAGATGCTACTTTAAAACTTTTAATTACACCGGTATTCTGTGGTGCAGCATATAAAAATAAAGGTGTTCAGCTTCTTCTTGATGCTGTTACTGATTATTTACCATCACCAATAGATGTTGGTGCCACATTAGGTCATGAGGTTGATAACGAGGAAAATATTATTAGGAGAACTCCTTGTTTGAATGAACCATTTTCTGCATTGGCTTTTAAAATTATCAATGATCCTTATGTTGGACAACAAACATTTATAAGGATATATTCAGGTAAACTGGAACGCGGTATGCCCATAGTTAACTCAACCAAAGGAAGAAACGAAAGAGTTGGAAGAATACTTAAGATCAGTGCGAAAGATCGAGAAGAAATATCCGGCGCAGGCCCGGGAGACATTGTTGCGCTTATTGGCATGAAAAATACTAAGACCGGTGATACTTTATGTGATGTAAATAATAAACTCTTGCTGGAATCAATACACGTTGTGCCGACGGTAATCGAAACTAAGATCAATCCGGCAAAACAAAAAGATCAGAAAAAACTAGGAGAGGCGCTTGCTAAACTTTCCAATGAGGATCCTTCATTTAATGCCAGATATAATGAAGAAACCGACGAAACTATTGTTTCGGGAATGGGAGAATTGCATCTTGAGATCATCATGGACAGGATTAAAGATGAGTTTAAAGTTGAAGTTGAAGTAGGTGAGCCTTCAGTAGCTTATAGAGAGACTATTACAAATGAAATTAAAGTAGAATACAGACATACAAAACAGACCGGGGGAAAAGGTCAGTTTGCTCAAACACTAATGCGGATTGAGCCAAATAATGGAAAGGGATATGAATTTATTGATAAGATAAAAGGTGGGAATATTCCAGCTGAATATATTCCATCTGTAAATAAAGGAATTATTAAAACCATGGACAGAGGCATACTTTCCGGCTTTCCTGTAGTAGATATAAAAGTAGTGCTTCTGGACGGAAAATTCCACCCGGTTGATTCTTCTGATATGGCATTCCAGACTTGTGCTTCAATTTGCTTCAGAGATGGGTTTAAGAAAGCAAATCCTATTTTGATGGAGCCTATGATGAAAATCGAAATTAATACACCTGACGAACATATTGGAGGTGTGATAGGAAACCTTAACAAGAAGCGCGGGAAAATTGAATCTATGCGCCGTTACAGGAAAGGTTCCCAAAAATTGAATGGTTTTGTACCACTGGTTGAAATGTTTGGTTATGCAACACAACTCCGAAACTTATCCAGTGGCAGGGCAAACTTCTCTATGGAGTTTCATAAATATACTCCATTGTCAAAATCACTTCAGGAAGAAGTAATAAAGAAGCTGGAGGAAAAGAAGAATTCGTAGAGTTAAATCATTTACTAAGAATTTATTAGAAATTTAATTCAACACCTAAATTTAGATAATATCTACATAATGTGTTGTGCATCTATTTTGTAATAATATAAGCGTATAATATATATTATGTTAAATAGGATTATTAATAATAAAGGAGGATATTTACTAACTACCCTCCCATATTGATTTTTGAATAACAATTAGCGACTTTTGATTCTTGATATAAATCTACAACCGCTAATCTACAATCGCTAATCATCAATCAATTCTTACTGTCCCTGCACCTCTTTCAATTTCTCATTTACTTTCTTTAGTTTTTCAGGTTGGTTTGTCCTTGCATATAATTGTTTAAGAGAGATCAATGTATTAAGATTCTCACCATCAATTTCAAGAGCCCTTTCCAGATAAGGCAATGCTTTAGCCCACATAGCATCATACTTTTCCTTTTCAACAGCATAAAGTTCAAAATCACTGATACCATCTGCTACCTCAAATATCTTAATTCCTTCATTAAAATATAATGCGCCAAGGTTGTATATAGGGTCAAAATATGCGCTATCAATCTCTATTGCTTTTATATATGATTTTTCGGCTTCAATAAATCCATTTGCACGTTCTTCAACGGTTTTAGCTGTATCATCAACTATGGAATTATAGTTGCTCCCTATTGCAAAATACAATGTTTGGTTTTCAGGATCCTTTTCAATAGCTATATTCAGTAACTCTAATGCTTTTTCGGAATTTCCCGCAGAGAGATGATAATTTGTTTCTGCACTTATCAAGTTAAAATCATGCGGAAAAGTCTTCCTCCCCTTTTCAATAATTTCAATTTCTTTTTCAGAATTATCTTCACTCTTGTAAATACCAGCTAATGAGGTATATATAGTAGGTTTAGTGTAATTAAGCTTTAATAATTGGATGTAATACTTTTTTGCTATCTCCGGCTTTTCTGCAAGCTCTGCACATAACGCTGCATTAAACATTGCAAGGCTGTCCGTCTTCCCAAAAATGTTATTTGATTTGACAGCAGTAACAAAGCTTTCAGTTGCTTCAGCATACTTTTTATTATTATATAGTTTTACTCCCACATTGTAAAACTGGTCACCACAAAAATAAAGTCCCTGCATAGGTGTAGATGGTCGTAAATTTGTATTAATTACCTTATCATCGATAGATATAGCTTTTTGATATGAATCATAAGCTTCAATCAAAGCGTTAGGATCAAGATTATTATACTTTTCCTCCTCACTGACTTGTATAGCTAGATATATATTCCCGCGATAAAACCATGTTTTCGCAGCATCTTTAGTCTTAATATGTACTGAAGCTGCATCTATAGCTTCTTTTGCTTTGTCCAGCTGGCCATTCCTTAAATAATTATAAGCACTCACAACTTTAGAATTCTGAGCATTTAAGCCAGCAAACATGAATACTCCAATTAATAGAATTACAATCCTTTTCATATGCTTTTACTTTATATTAATAATATGATATTAAAATTTTTCTAATTAAAAATTGATTAGTCTTTTTTAACAAAACAAATTCCTTGCCACAAATTATTGATTTATTGTTTCATCATTTTTACCATCCTCCCCTGCTTGTTCAGGCTCCTCAGGTCCTGTTGATGTTGTATTTTCTATAATACTTTCATCAGCTTCATCACTAATCTCCACATCAGTTGTAATTTGTTCACTATCTGCAATCTCCTCTTCTTCATCTAAAATTTCAACTTTTGCAACTGCAGCAATAGCATCCCCTTCTTTAATATTAATAAGCTTAACGCCCTGAGTTGCTCTACCCATGACCCTAAGACTGGCAACAGGTAATCTAATTATCAATCCTGACTTATTAATGATCATCAAATCATCATTATCATTAACATTCTTAATAGAAATCAGGTCACCGGTTTTTTCGGTAATGTTAATTGTTTTAACTCCTTTGCCTCCTCTGTTTGTAACTCTGTAATCATCAAGTTGAGAGCGTTTGCCATATCCATTTTCTGAAACCACAAGTACGTCATATGAGCCATTCTCAAGACATATCATACCTATAACTTCGTCATTTTCCCTTACAAGCTTAATTCCTCTGACTCCTGAAGCATTTCTTCCCATTGGTCTAACCTTCTGCTCATTAAAACGTATCGCTCTACCAGACTTGATAGCTAAAAGAACCTCACTATTACCGTTGGTGAGTTTTGCTTCAAGCAATTGGTCATTTTCTCTTATAGTTATGGCATTTATTCCATTTTGTCTGGGTCTGGAATATGATTCAAGAGAAGTTTTCTTTATTATACCCTGTTTTGTGGCCAGGATAATATAATTGTTTTCGATATATTCCTTGTCTTTAAGATTTTTAATATTTACAAATGCCCTGATTTTATCATCTTTTGGTAGATTTATCATATTTTGAATAGCTCTTCCCTTTGATGTTTTTGATCCTTCAGGGATTTCAAATACTCTCATCCAAAAGCATTTTCCTTTTTCTGAAAAGAACAACATATAATTATGCATAGAAGCTACATAAAGGTATTCCAGAAAATCTTCTCCTCTTATATTTGTTCCCCTGGCACCTGTACCACCTCTGTTTTGCCGTCTGTATTCAGTTAATTGTGTTCTTTTTATATAACCAAGGTGAGAGATTGTGATAACAACATCTTCATCCGCGATAGTATCTTCAATTTTAAAATCCTGGGCTGAATATTCGATTTCACTTTTAGCCTCATCTCCGTATTTTTCTTTTATCTCAATAAGTTCATCTTTAATAATCTCCATTCTAAGGAGTTCATCGCTTAAAATGCCCTTGTAATACTCGATCAATTTCTGTAACTCATCATATTCAGCTTTGATTTTCTCTCTTTCAAGCCCGGTAAGTTTCTGAAGGCGCATATCCAGAATCGCTTTTGATTGCTCTTCAGTAAGTTGAAATGATTCCATCAAACCAATCTTTGCTTCTTCTGGTGTTCTTGATGCTCGTATTAGTGCAATGACTTCGTCAAGGTTGTCAAGAGCAATTAGAAGCCCTTCAAGTATATGTGCTCTTTTCTGTGCTTCTGCAAGTTCAAATTCAGTTCTTCTGATAACCACTTCGTGCCTGTGATCAACAAAATACTTAATTAATTCCTTAAGATTAAGAAGTTGTGGTCTACCTTTAACAAGTGCAATATTATTTACACTAAAGGATGTTTGCAAAGGTGTTTGTTGAAACAACTTATTTAAAACAACATGAGGGATAGCATCTCTTTTAAGATCATAAACTATGCGCATACCCTTTCTATCAGACTCATCCCTAATGTCAACTATGCCTTCTATCTTTTTATCATTTATCAGGTCGGCTGTTTTTTTAATCATTTCTGCCTTGTTAACCTGATAAGGTATTGATGTTACAATTATCCTTTCTCTTCCATTCTCCTCTTCCTCGATAGTTGCTTCTCCTCGCATGACAATCCTTCCCCGCCCCGTTTCAAATGCATCCTTTACTCCCTCATAACCATAGATAATTCCTCCTGTTGGAAAGTCAGGAGCTTTAATGAATTTCATTAATTCAGGAATAGTAATTTCATTATTGTCAATATAGGCAATCGTACCATCAATTACTTCTGACAAGTTATGTGGTGGCATATTGGTTGCCATACCAACAGCAATCCCTGAGGCTCCATTAACAAGTAAGTTTGGTATTCTTGTTGGAAGAACTGTGGGCTCTTTTAAAGAGTCATCAAAGTTGAGCTGGAAGTCTACAGTATCTTTTCTGAGATCTGAAAGAACTTCTTCTGCGATTTTTCTGAGTCGTGCTTCTGTATAACGCATAGCAGCCGGGCTATCACCATCTATTGAGCCGAAATTACCCTGCCCATCAATCAGTGGATACCTTAGTGACCAATCCTGGGCCATTCGAACCATGGCATCATATACTGAAGTGTCACCGTGTGGGTGATATTTTCCTAACACCTCTCCTACTATTCTCGCTGATTTTGTATGTGAACGATTTGAAAATATTCCTAATTCATGCATTCCAAAAAGAACTCTTCTATGAACAGGTTTTAGGCCATCCCTGACATCAGGAAGAGCTCTTGAAACAATAACCGACATTGAATAATCAATGTAGGCTGATTTCATCTGTTTTTCTATGTTTACTTTTACTATTTTCTCGCCTTCTTGCATATTCTCCTCACTTCTGTTAAATCTATCAAAATTAAATAATTACCTCATAATTTTTGAGTGTACGAAAATACTAATAATTTACGATATACATTGCTCAAATAGCAGATTTTTATTACTAACAGCCTCATGTTGAAAAATATTGATTCCCACAATGCTATTTTCCTGATATTGTGCTAATTTTGGAAGGTACGGAATGTAATTAATTTTAAGTTTTTTTTATCACTTTTATTAAGTATCTTTACTGTCATTATGACCTGTTATTTTTATTTTTGTATTAAATTGATCAGAATATCATAAAAATAACAGGAAAAATAATTTAAATACTGACAATAATATTTTGGTAAGATTATTGTTAAATTACATAAAATATAAATTAGCTGTTTCATAATTATTAAAAATGGAAGCAAAATTTTCACAAAGAGTAAAGGATGTTCTGACGTATAGCCGGGAAGAAGCGCTCAGGTTAGGAAATGATTATATAGGTATAGAACATTTGCTACTCGGGATTATCAGAGATGGAGAAGGAATGGCAATTCACATACTATCTTACCTTGGAATTGACCTTAATGAATATAGAAAGACCATTGAGAAATCTATAATAAATAATAGAACAACGAATTCAAACTTTGAGAATATTCCTCTTGTTAAGCAAGCTGAAAGGGCTTTGAAGATCACATATCTTGAGGCAAAGATCTTTCATAGTGAACTTATTGGCACTGAACATCTTTTGTTGGCAATATTAAAAGATGATAATAACCTTGCTACAAAAACACTAAGAGCTTATGGTGTTGATTACGACTCAGTAAAATCTGAATTAAAATCAATATTACTAAATAGTGAAGAGCAGGTAAAAGAAGAGCCAAGAGACGAATTACAAGGTGGCACTACTGATGATGACCCTGAGGAAGGTAGTAAAGGTCTTGGTGAAATTCCCAAAAAGGTCTCTGAAACAAAATCTAAAACTCCTGTCCTTGATAATTTTGGCAGGGATATTACAAAAGCTGCAGAAGAGGATCGCTTAGACCCGATAGTTGGCCGACAAAAAGAACTTGACAGAATTGCTCAGATATTAAGTAGAAGGAAGAAAAATAATCCTATTCTTATTGGTGAGCCAGGTGTTGGCAAATCAGCTATTGCAGAAGGCCTGGCGGCCAGAATTGTTGCCAGGACAGTATCAAGAGCCTTATTTAACAAACGAATAGTTACCCTTGATCTTGCCTCATTGGTTGCAGGAACTAAATACAGGGGACAATTTGAGGAACGTATGAAAGCTGTTCTTAATGAACTTGAAAAGAATCCTGACATTATTCTCTTTATTGATGAAGTGCATACTCTGGTTGGAGCAGGAAATGCATCTGGTTCGCTTGATGCATCAAATATGTTTTAACCTGCTCTGGCACGTGGTGAAATTCAATGTATAGGGGCTACAACACTTGACGAATACAGACAGCATATTGAAAAAGATGGTGCCCTGGAAAGACGTTTCCAAAAGGTACTTATTGAACCGACAAATAGTGAAGAAACATATGATATTCTTAATAATATTAAGGAAAAATATGAGGATCATCATCTGGTAAAATATACTGATGAAGCAATAAAAGCTTGTGTTTATCTCACAAACAGATACATCAGCGACAGGTATTTACCGGATAAAGCTATCGATGCTCTTGATGAAGCCGGATCTAGAGTTCATATAACAAATATCAATGTACCGGTTGAAATAATCGACATTGAAACTAAAATTGAGGAAATAAAGAAAGAAAAAACCAGAGCTATAAACAGTCAGAAATTTGAAGAAGCGGCTAAGTTTAGAGACATTGAAAGAAAACTTCAGGATGATCTGGAACAAGAAAAGCGCAAATGGGAAGAGGATGCACAAATTCACCGGGAAAGCGTATCAGATGAAGATGTTGCTGAAGTTGTTGCCATGATGACTGGAGTACCGGTTCAACGAATTGCTCAGAATGAAGGTGAACGGCTCATTAAAATGGAAGATGAACTTGCTGATAGCGTTATTGGCCAGGATGAAGCTATTAAAAAAGTAGTTAAATCTATACGTAGAAATCGTGCAGGACTTAAAGATCCTTCTAAACCTATAGGTACTTTTATTTTTCTTGGACCAACAGGTGTTGGTAAAACTCATCTTGCCAAAGTTCTTGCCCAATATTTATTTGATAGCATTGATGCATTAGTTCGAATTGATATGAGTGAATATATGGAGAAATTCGCTGTATCACGTCTCGTAGGAGCTCCCCCGGGCTATGTTGGATATGAAGAAGGTGGCCAGCTTACAGAAAAAGTCAGACGTAAACCTTATTCAATAATACTCCTTGACGAAATAGAAAAAGCTCATCCTGATGTCTTCCATCTTTTACTTCAAGTGCTTGATGATGGTGTACTAACTGATAGTTTTGGCAGAAAAGTTGATTTTAAAAATTCTATTATCATCATGACATCTAATATCGGATCAAGACAATTAAAGGATTTTGGTCAGGGAGTTGGTTTTAGTACAGGAGCCAGGAAAAGTGAATCTAGTGAATATGCTCGTAGTGTAATTGAAAATGCACTGAAAAAAACCTTTGCACCTGAGTTTTTAAATAGAATTGATGATGTTGTAATTTTCGAATCACTCGAACGTGAAGATATTCATAAAATCATTGATATCGAACTTAACCACCTCTATGAAAGAGTTCATAAACTTGGATATAAAATTAAAGTTACCAAGAAAGCAAAGGATTATGTAATTGAAAAGGGATGGGATGCTCAGTTTGGTGCAAGGCCACTTAAACGCGCAATACAGAAATATATTGAAGACATCCTTGCTGAGGAGATCATTAAATCTCAATTTAAGGAAGGAGATTTTATTACGGTTGATTTTGATGAAAAGAAAAAAGATATAAAAATTAAAAAATCAAAAGCGAAAGCTCTTGCTAAAACAAATAAGAAAGAAGAAAATAACGAAGAAATACTATCAAAGGAAAATTAAAATACATCAATAAGCATAAATAATAGAAGCCTGCACAACAGATGCAGGCTTTTTTTATGCCCTTCTTAATATTCAAAATTTAGAGTTATTATCCTCATGTACCAATTAAGCATGCGCTGGATTTGCTCTTGATAAATAAAATAAATTATCTTTGCATAATCTTTTTTGAAAAATACTTTAATCAACTATAAGAAACATGGAAAACAAAATTACCCTGAAAGGTGGTGAATTTCTTGTGAAAGAAGTTTCAGCCAATGATATCTTCATACCAGAAGAATTTGATGAAGAAACAAACATGATTGTTGAAACAATTGATGCTTTCCTTGAGACTGAGATAATTCCAAACCTGGATCGTATTGACAATCAGGAAGAGGGGCTGATGCGTGAACTCATTCAGAAAGCAGGTGAACTTGGTTTACTTGGAATTGCTGTTCCCGAAGAATATGATGGTTTTAATCAATCTTTTTTAACAACAATGAGAGCTAATGAATTCATCGGAGCCGGACATTCATATTCTGTTGCTTACATGGCTCATACAGGAATCGGTACAATGCCCCTCACCTATTATGGTAATGACAAGCAAAAACAAAAATACTTAGCAAAGCTAGCCTCCGGTGAGATGGCAGGTGCTTACTGTCTTACTGAACCAAATGCAGGTTCGGACGCAAATGCAGGAAAAACTAATGCTGTCCTCTCAGAAGATGGTAAACATTATATTGTAAACGGACAGAAAATGTGGATCACAAATGGTGGTTTTGCTGATTTATTGACTGTTTTTGCAAAAATCGATAATGACCGTGTTTTAAGTGCATTTCTTGTGGAAAGTAATATAGATGGAATAACTTTTAATCCGGAGGAAAAAAAACTTGGAATAAAAGGATCATCAACCCGCCAGATATTCTTTAATGATGTTAAAGTACCTGTAGAAAACCTCTTAGGACGTCGTGGCGGTGGATATAGAATAGCATTGAATATTTTGCACCTTGGGCGAATAAAATTAGCAGCTAACGTACTTGGAAGTGCTAAAAGTACTATTAATCATTCTGTTAACTATGCAAATGAGAGGAAACAGTTTGGATCATTAATATCTGAATTCGGAGCTATTAAATATAAGCTTGCAGAACAGGTTATCAGAACTTTTGTAACCGAATCAACTGTATACAGGACAAGTTATGACATCCAAAAAACAATAGAGAATAATATTGCTGAGGGCATGGAAAATGGACCCGCCCTGATTGAAGGTGTTGCCGATTTTGCCGTAGAATGTGCATTACTAAAAGTATATGGATCTGAAGTGCTAGATTATGTCGTAGATGAAGCAGTGCAAATTCTTGGTGGAATGGGATACTCATCTGAAATGCCTGTTGAAAGAGCTTACCGTGATTCCAGAATTAACAGGATATTCGAAGGAACTAATGAAATAAATCGCTTGTTAGCCGTAGACTCTGCAATGAAACGCGGTATGAAACATGTTTATGACCTTTTCGAAAATGCTGCTGAAATTATCGAAGGAATAGATGATATTGAAGAGATTAATACAAGCGGACTGACCTATTTTGAAGAAAAAAGAGCAAATTTTAAGAACTTTAAAAAGGCAATATTAATTCTTATTGCCAAATCATCTGAAGGATTCCAACGCAAAATAGCATTTGAACAGGAAATAATGATAAATATCTCTGATATGATGATGATGATGTACATAGCTGAGTCAACATCTTTGAGGGTTGAAAAACTTCAGAACCTTAAAGGTGAAGAGAATATAGCTATTTATAAAGATATTCTTGATGTGTTTGTATATGATTCTTCTTTTATTATCAATAAGTCAGGACTTGAAGGCATTAACTCATTTGCTACCGGTAAGGATCAAGTTAAATTAAATGGTGCAATAAGCAAGCTAACTAAAATTTCTCCGGTTAATGTTAAAGAAGCAAGAAGAAGAATAGCAAATTACCTTATTGAAGAAAACAGGTACACTTTCTAATAAATACCTGCTTAATAATTTTCTCAAGACTGCATATATAATGCAGTCTTTTTTTTTGAATCAAAATTTAAAACCAGTTAATCTCTTTTT
>JAIOTT010000096.1 GCA_021106655.1 Bacteroidales bacterium | reverse complement strand
CCATAAATATCGCAATTGTATTCATAATTGTTATAGCAGAATTTTTCTATAATACCATTGTCAGTTTGTAACTGACCACCACTACCGCTATTTATTCGTGTGCCAATATTCAGATTTTCAGCCATCCAGCATTGACTGCCGATAATAACTGTATTATAAGTTCTTCCATCACGGATGTCAGTAATGATCCCACAATTTGGATACGACATTTCGAAGTTAATTATAACAGTATCAGAAGAGCTTCCACAAATATTGCTTATTGTCCAAACCAAATTATATGTGTTACCAGGCAAACCATAAAAGATAGTTGTTGGGTTTGTTGAATCAGCAAAATTCCCTCCGCCTCCGCTAAAAATAGTCCATAATCCTTGTCCTATGACAGCTGTGTTGCCCATCAAAGCAATCGAATCCCCGACAATGTTTACGGAATCAGGACCTGCATTTGCCTGGGTTGGTAGCGGGGTGCAGTCCTTTAGGCACCTGACAGTCAGACCATGCTTTCTGGTGTAATTGTCCGTGTATACATTAGTGGTAATATAGCTCAATCTCCAACCCCAGGCATCAGAGCTATCGTACTCCATAGAAGACCAAAAGTTGCCATAGATGCCCAGGCTGACGAACGAGCTACTATGGTCGTAATAACCACCGGGCAAAGTTGTAAATCCGCTTGAGTTTGTGGCTCCTGTATTGGGACTATACCAATGAACTGTGCCTGGTTCTTTCATTTTTCCTCCTGCAATACTCATACTTCCAAGATAATCCGTTAGTTCAGTCCATTCTACATTAGCAGGTAAATGCCAGCCTGCCGGGCAAATTCCTTGTGTACCCACAGTACTTACATATTGCATCATTTCATTCCATTGGTATAATCCACCATAAGTGTTGCATTTGTTAGTATCATTATTATAACAATATTTCTCGATAATTCCATTATTACCCTGGTTAGAAGTGGAGTTTATCATGATACCAATATTCATATTTTCAGCCATCCAGCACTGAGAACCAATTTGTACTGTTGTATAGGTTTGGCCTCCAAAAACAAATGAAGGAATTCCAGGGCAGGGAAAACCAAGGTTGAATTCAAATTCATAAGTTACGTCAAAGCCTGGTGAATCTATTATTGTATCACTGTCTGCACCAGTATATCCTACAAATTTCAGTTGATCACCTAATGAATAAACAAATCCTTTGGATGATTTGTGGGATTTAAGAGTTGCATTATATGATATCAAACCATCATAACTTAGATCACAGTTTTGTTTTGGGTCTGAAGAAACAGTAAGCATCTTGATAGTTTTTACTTCAGATTTATAGATCGATGTCAGAAAATAAAACTTTTCGTTTCCCGGACGAAAAGAGAATGAATGAAACCCCCGGTTAAGATTATTTTTATATGAGGTTACTTCTTTGCCAATAGCGTTATGTATTGATATATCAAGATAACTTTCTTCAGGCATATAGATATTTATCACAGTTTGATTATTAAATGGATTCGGATAATTTTGTTGAACCATAAAGTTGTTGTTCTTAAAGCCTTCATTAATTCCAACAGTTCCAAGCACAATGACAGTATCAGGAGAGTATAGGATAGTATCTCCGCCCTGGGTCATATTTTCAATTAATATATAGTTGAGTGGAACATGAAAGGAGTCAGATTTCCCGGTAAAAGTCAATTCAATCATCTGGGCATTAGAATCAAAGAAGAAGAGAAAAAGCAGAAATGACAAACAGTAGATTTTAATTTTCATAATTGATAAATTTAATTTAGATAATTCTGATTTTAAATAAACCATAAATATAGTGAAAACTTTAATTAGTGCCTGTATTTAAACTTAAATCTTTAGTTGTAAGATAAAAATCACATACTACAAACGCTAAAATATATATAGCCGAGTTACAAACTCCGCTAAGCTGGGATTCATCTCCTTTATCCATACCTGGTAATCTAATGGACTGCCTTTTCCTAAACGCTCAGCGCCATGGCTCTTTACCACAGCATCTTTAGGTGGTTTGCAAGCCTCGCCTGTACAACGCTTGCGGTGGGTCAACCTTACAATTGGTTTCCACCATCTCAATTACAGCATACAATGCATATTAACTGCCGTTCATTGCTTCTCGGCATACCTATACGTAGTTGCGGTTTTTCTTGGTTTTCGTTTCCTTTTCTTCTGTCTTTATTTTTTATTGCGCAGCTATAAAAACACCAATTGCGCAGCAATTACGAACAGCACGTGTTGTAGGTAGGCCTTATTCTCTTATCACAAAATCCCTGAAATTCTTTCTGTCAATTACCTGTCCCTTAACATCGTAAGCTTCCATAAACGTTTTTGGAAGTTTTAATTTTCTTTTTGCAGCCCATTTAAATTCAAATCCATAGATTTTGCCTTCATTCTCTTCCACCAAATCAACTTCCTGTTGCTGTCTAGTTCGCCAGAAGTACATCCGGGCTAAACTGTTTTTGTATAGATTCTGCTTGACTCTCTCTGATATTAGAAAGTTCTCCCATAATGCTCCTTTGTCTATTCTTAAATCAAGGCTTGTAAAGTTGCCTATTACCATATTTCTTATACCATTATCAAAGAAATATATTTTTCTGTTTGTTTTAATCTCATTTCTAATGTTTTTACTGTAACTACCTAACTTAAAGATAATATAGCCTTTTCGAAGTATATCAATATACTTACTGATTGTATTTTTATCAACACCAACAGTCTGGGCTAGCTCATTGTAACTAACTTCATTTCCAATTTGTAAAG
>JAIOTT010000004.1 GCA_021106655.1 Bacteroidales bacterium | reverse complement strand
TGCCATCCCCAACAACCTGGCCAGCTAAAGAAGTTCCGGCAGTTCGGGGTATTAATGATGTTTCATTTTTATGTGCAAAGGAAATTAGTTTTTTTATATCCTGTTCGTTTTTCGGGCGCACCACTGCCAAAGGAGTTTCCTTGTAAACTGAAGCATCAGTAGCATACATCAGGCGGGAGGACTTATCCGTGTACAGATCACCTTCCAACTGGTTTCCCAAATCACTAAATCTATCTGATAATGATAACTTACCCATTCGAGTAAAATTATTAATGTCTAATTGCTCTAATTGACCTAAATAATGCCCAATGAACAAGTTCCAATGTCAAAATCTTTATTAATTCCATTTAGGAATTGGTACTTGGGGATTAATTTGACATTAGAGCAATTAGGTCAATTAGACATTTTTAGAATAATCCCCCTACAAATTCCTCCAAACTCACATTGGAGAAGTAATCTTCAATATTAAAAACCTGCAAAGCTCTATTAACTTCATCAATATCATGAGGAATATTTATCAATGCATTTTCTATATCAACAGTTGGGAACTTATTAAAATAATCCCCAAAAATCTTCATTTGACGAATAACTCCATTTTGAACATCCAAATTAACCTCTATTTGGCCTCCAGCAGTTTTAATAGTTTTATTAAAATTATAATCAGGAGAGAGACCATAATTCCATTCCCAGTCTGAATATTTCTCTTTAACAAGTCCCTCTATGTTTTGATTATCATCCTCTGATAATGAGTACTGTTGAGCTTCCTTATTATTATTCATAATATAATCCATTATCATATCCTTGAACTCAAGAATAGTCAAAGACTCTTTTAGATGTTCACTGATATTGGTCACCCGGCTTTTAACCGATTTCACTGCTTTATCTTTAAACTTAAGAGGATCAACCTTGAGGGCACCGGAAAGGTCAGCTATCTTGGATGCAAATAACAATGTCCCATGATGAAGCACCCTGTTTTTATATATCACCTCAGCATTTCCGGAGAATTTCTTTCCATCAATACACAGGTCGTTCCTACCTTCGAACTTTGCATCAATATTAAGCTTTTGTAATACTTCCAGTATTGGTTCTGTGAACTTCCTGAAATCAAGCTTAGAATCATTTTTCTCCATATTCTTAATGAAAGTAAAATTAAGATTTCCAAGATCATGAAAAACAGCACCGCCACCTGATAGTCGCCTTACCACAGGAATATTATTTTTCTTCACAAAGCCCTGATTTATTTCAGCAATAGTGTTTTGATGTTTACCAACGATTATAGAAGGTTCATTACGCCACAACATGAAACAATCACTATCAAATTTCTTTAGGAAGTACTCTTCAGCTGCAATGTTGAAATATGGATTCGTCTTATATCTTTTTATACAGAGCATAATTGTCATAAAAAGGTATCACTTTATTTCAAATTAAAATCCCAGTTTTTTCCTGATATGCTTTGGCACAGCATCCTTATGAATCAAGATATCAATGGTTTTTAACTTTACAAATGGATCAGAGGCAAAGAAGTAACCATTATATTTATGATCTTTAGTACCCCATGAATTTTTAACCTTATAGTACTTGTTATCATTCTCGTCAGTTGCTATCCCTGTAATAAGCATACCATGGTCGTCCGTTGTAAGATAGTTATCATATTCAAGTTGACGCATTTCCTGAGTAATCTCTTTCTCATTAACAGCTTCTTCAAAACTATATAATGCCTTTTTCTTTTCTTTATCTGTAAGCTTCTCCCATTTTTCTTTCTCTGTATCACTTAAGTCTGTTAATTCTTCATCAGGTACTATAGCCACACCATTCTTCCATGAAAATCCCTTTTCACTAACATCAGCTCCCCATCCAATTGTATATCCATTATGAATAGCATTATCAACGATCTCCATCATCTCATCAAGAGGCACATTATATATTTCATCGAACATCCAGTTGTCAGGTACTTCTAAAACAAATTTGCTATAAAAGGGATGATGTGTATATGACCCAATTTCAACATAGTCGTCCGGGTTGATTCCTAATTCATCTGAAAATGATCTGGGTGTATATTCTTTTCCATTATATGTGAATAATTCAGGACGTTCACCAAGATATGCATTTAGTATCCCTTCAAAACCCTCATACCAAACAGGTGTTAATTTCTTGTTTTTATTCTTCAATACTGCATCTACATATCCTTTTGTAACAGCATCTAACTCACCATGAATGTGATTTTTCTCCCCAATTACTTTCCCATCATAAACTTCTTCCGGCACCATTCCATATTCTTTCATAACATAAATTACATCATGAAAAGCACCTCCACCTCCAAAGTTAAGCTTTCCATGAAACCTAACATATTTTTTAGCCTTATCAGCATAAGTGTGGTACACAACAAACATTTCTGAAAGATCATGCTCACCTTTTCCAGTCCTTAACAGTTCAGATTCGATAAATGATAATGATGAAAAACTCCAGCACGTACCTGAACGATATTGATTTTTAACAGAAGTGGTTGGCACTTCTTTAATAATTTTAAATTTGTAAGCTTCTGCTTTAGAAGTGTCTTTTTCTTGAGCAATTATACTGATTGAAGATACAAACAGGAATATTACTCCGAGTAAAACTGCAAATAATTTCTTTTTCATTTTTTTAATTTTTTAGGTTTAATCTATTTTTTTTAGAAATGTAAAATTATACTAAATTTTTAAATAATAAACCGCTCAGGAATTATTACTTTTGCCAAAAATTATTATGCTTATGAAAAAGAGAGTTCTGTCGTGCATACAGCCTACAAATGAAATGCATATAGGGAATTATTTTGGTGCTGTCACTAACTGGGTAAATTTACAGGAAAAATACAATTGCATTTATGGTGTGGTTGACCTTCACGTTATGACCATGCCTTATTCACCCAAAAACCTTTACAATAACACCCAAAATATGATCATCGACCTTATAGCTTGTGGAATAGATCCTGAAAAGTCACAGCTTTTCATACAGTCGATGATACCAGAACATACAGAACTTACCTGGATACTGAATTGTGTCACCTCTTATGGAGGTTTGTCAAGAATGACACAATTTAAGGATAAATCTGAGCTTTTACAGTCAGGTGCAAAAGATAATTTCATTTCTGCCGGCTTGTTTACATACCCAATTTTGCAGGCAGCTGATATTCTTGTTTACCGGGCTGATTATGTTCCGGTAGGAAAGGATCAGGAACAGCATCTTGAATTATCACGTAATATAGCAATGAGGTTTAATAATCAGTTTGGAGAGTTTTTCCCTTTACCTCAGCCATTATTTACAGATGTTCCGAAACTTTTATCACTGGCTGATCCATCAAAAAAGATGAGTAAAAGCCTTGGAAGCAAGCATTATGTCGGATTATTTGAAGAAGAAGCCAGCATCAGAAAAAAGGTAAAAAGTGCAGTCACGGATATTGGCGGAAATACAAGTGATGAGATGAGCCCGGGAGTAAAAAATCTGTTTGAATTATTAAGAGCATGCAAGAAAACTGAGATCATTGCAGTTCTTAAACATGACTATGAGTCAGGAACACTAAAATACAGTATTTTAAAAGATGAAGTAGCAAATGCACTCGTTGAACTTACCTCTTCCTTGAGAGAGAAGAAATCTGAGATCGAAGCAAATATTGATGTAGTGAATAAAGTAATTAAAGAATCAACAGCCAGAACAAGAGAGCTTGCAGCTGAGACAATTACTGAAGTTAGGAAAATTTGCGGATTACCGGCGAGGTAGTTAAGTAGTTGAGTAGTTAAGTAGTTGAGTAGTTAAGTAGTTGAGTAGTTAAGTTGGAAAACATAATATATAACAATCAACAAAAAAATCTGGACTCTTAATCATGAATAATAAAAAGATCATATTCATATTCTCAATCATCCTGCTTATGGGATCATGTGATATATCCCGGCAGATTAATGAGATGAATGCCTTTTCAAAATGCGATTTTCGTCTTTACACTATTGAGGATATAAAGCTTGCAGGGGTGGATATTCAACAATACAAAAGTT
Organism: Bacteroidales bacterium; assembly: GCA_021106655.1. Taxonomy (GTDB): domain Bacteria; phylum Bacteroidota; class Bacteroidia; order Bacteroidales; family SMBSF77; genus SMBSF77. The sequence goes on along the minus strand of JAIOTT010000004.1, from coordinate 4,888 downwards.
ATAAAGACCTTAAATTTATGGATATTGCTACAATCAGCACCTCTCTTGCCAAAGGGAACCTCCCTCTAACATTTACGTTGAATGTACAGGTAAAGAATCCTAATCCTGCAACGGCTGCATTAAATAAAATGGAATGGATACTGTTTATTGATGAAATAGAGATACTTCAGGGTGTTTCTAATCAGCGAGCTGAGATACCACCAAATGGAGGAATATCCAATCTTCCTCTGCAGATTAACGCTGATCTCATGAAAGTTTTATCGGGAGAATCAGCCGAGGCAGTAAGTAATTTCGCCTTTAACCTTGCCGGGCAAGGTAACCGGCCATCAAGGATAATGTTAAAAGTAAAACCAGCAATAATGGTTGGGAATACTCCTGTTAGTTATCCAGGGTATATTTCAGTTAAGAATGAGTTTACTTCGAATTAGTTAAGTGGTTAAGTAGTTGATTAGTTGAGTAGGAATAATAACGTTGTTCAATTGTTTCAGTGCTTGACACTCTGTACTCGATACTTTTTTTAGATTTTGAATTGCCTCCAGATTCATCTGGAGGACAAGAAGTTACAAGGAGCAATATGGTTTTAACCAAATAAATATTTTGACTAAAGTCCATTTTTATTTTGATCTCTGGTCAACTGGATAAATCCAGTTGCAATTTATTCAAACCCCGTTCATCGAATCGTCCTCGCTCCGATGCCTGTTTTGTAATCGTTCTACAAAGACGAAGCGTGGACGCGAAAAAGTTCATTTTAGTTTTTCAAACAACGCACCGAATATGCCTGATTCTTATTTAAACCTATACGTTGAATTTGGTTGCTATTATTAAACAGTGCTCTGGACCATGCACTGCCGACAGTTTGTTCAGAAGATGTCCAGAAGAAAGCATGTATACTAAAGTAATAAAATACTCCACTATAAATGAGGCCACCACCGGGAAGGACTGAAAATCCACTGGAATTTGTTGCACATGTATTAGGGACAGGCCAGTGAAGTGTACCAGTTTCTATAAGATTACATGATGCATCAAATCCACGATTACCAACAATATCCCATTCAGGATCACCGATCCCATACTGGCTGTCAACAGCACCCTCCAGAACTTTCAATTCGTTATCTGTAGGTATATGCCACCCGTCCGGACAAATCCCCTTTATTCCCGGACTTGAAGTATATTCCATCATCTCATCCCACTGATAAAGGCCACCATATTCATCACAGCGTGTTAGATTGTCTTCATAACAAAATTTCTCAAGTGTTCCGTTATCACTTTGATTGATGCTACCTGATATCACTGTTCCAACATTCAAATTTTCGGCCATCCAACATTGGGTACCTATCTGTACTGTTGAATATTTTTTCCAATCTCTTTGATCCAACAAGGTATCACCACATTGAAAGGAAGGAATACCTGCTGGTACCATAGAATGATAAACGCTAGATATTGAAGTTGAGCCTGCCAACCAGAACAGGTTCTGGATAATTAAAGATGGATCATTACCAGGGCCACTGTATTGAATGGTACTATCCATATTCAGATCTTCTTCTCTGTATCCTGAACCAGTTATTGTAATGCTTGATGATCCGTTCTGGTTCACAATATACTGCAAGATTGCACCACGATCATTTGCAGGCCCGCTGTATTTTAATATCCCATCTTTATTCACATCGCCTGCTATCATACCAAATACTCCGGACTCAAGCTCGATAAGTGCCTGAGAACTTCCTCCGTAAGATGGAAAATTCAATGTATCGCTGAAATTATAAGATATAGCATTAGGAATATTAAGAGGAATTGCACTCATCACAGGCATATGATTCCGGTGGTAGATGCATAAATAATAATTTCCTGGGGAGATTCCTCCAAAGTTTACTGATGCTACCAGGTTAGTATCAACAATTTCACCATTATCAAGTAGTAATGCAGCACGGCGGGAAATTATTAATGAAGGATTTGCATTATCACGAAGTTCGACAAGTACCCAATCAATCATATTAGAAGGAATCGAATCAATAATTTCATTTCCTGAGTAATCCCACGGAATAGTATCATAAGGTTGTGAGGCTGGAATCAAACTATTTAAAGAATTACTCATAATTAAACCCGACTGATAAGCACCCTGTAGAAACACCCTGGATTTTACAGTTTGAGAATATATCGGGAATAAACTAAAAACAATTAATAACAATATTATTAATACTCTTTTCATTATGATCGGTTTTGAAATGTTATATTGTATAGACACATCATGACATGTCTTGGTATACCAATAAAACAAAATTATTATCACGAAAAAAATGATGAAATAATAAATTCAGGAAATTATAAACAGAATATATTGGGGGAAATCTCAGCAGGGACGAGTCACGACTTGTCCCTACAGAGGCAAAAGATAATTACGCCAACAATCCACCATCCTTATAAATATCCAATTGAACATCCGAGAATTTCTCGATAGTAGTTGTTTTATTATTTTTAAGATTGGTCAATTCTCCTTTAATAAAATCAACCCTGATAGTATCCCCATCAGCAAAGTCAATAACTGACAGGTTTTTAGGATCATATGTTAATATTGGGAATGCTGCATTAATTGCATTGCGTTCATAAATCGCACCATATGACTCAGCTAATATACATTGAACACCAAGTGCCTTAAAACAATCAACAGCTTGCTGTCTTGAACTGCCGGCTCCAAAATTTTTGGCAGTAACAACAATATCTCCGGGCTTTACTTTCTCAGCAAAATCTTTATAACCTTCAAGATTATCAAAAGTATATTGCCCCATTTCCTTAATATCTGTAATTGTCAGATAGCGATTATGAAAGATCATATCTGTATCAATATCGTCTTTATCAATAAACCAGACTTTTCCTTCAACCACAAATTTATCATTACCATCTACCAGCTCTACTGGTTCAGCTACACAAGGCTCGCAAAAGTTTCCCGTCTCCTTAAATGACACTGGGGTATCAGGCATATCATCCGGTGTTGTAATATAACCAGCTACAGCAGAAGCTGCAACTATTGCCGGGGATGCAAGATACACTTCGCCCTTACCTTGTTTTCCGGGAAAATTTCTGTTACCTGTACTTATCGTCACTTCTTCAGGTCCATTCTGGCCAATCTGCCCGGCAGCACATCCGGCACATCCGGCATTTGCAAGCAATGTACCTGCTTCTTTGAAAATACTAATTAATCCCTCATTCAAAGCCTGTTGCCATATTTCATCTGTTGAAGGAACGATTTTCAAAACCACACCTGGAGCAACTTTCCTACCCTTAAGCACATCAGCAGCTATTCTTAAATCCTGTATCCTGCCGTTAGTACAGCTCCCGATAAAAGCAGAGTCGATTTTTGTATTTTTAACATCAACAATACTTACATCATCATGAGGATGGCCAGGATTAGCCACCATAGGGATAAATTCCGAAGCATTGATTTCAAAAGTCTCATCGTATTCAGCATCAGCATCAGCTCGTAACAAATCGATCTTATGAGAAGCTATTTCTTCAAACATTTTAATGATATCCTGAGTTGGGGTGAACAAAATAATAATCGCCCCCATTTCTGTTGCCATGGAAGAAATTGTTATCCTGTCATCTAATTTTAGCTGATCAATTATATCACCATACAATTCAACTGAATATCCCAATAACTTGTTGGCTCCAAATTTTGCCAACATATTAAGAACAATATCCTTGGCACTTACATTTTCAGGAAATTCTCCGGTAAAATTAATTTTCACTGATTTTGGAACCTTAAACCATGATTTACCTTTTGCCCAGACAGCTGCAATATCCTGATCTCCCATCCCCTGTCCGAATGCTCCAATAGCACCCATTATATTGGCATGGGAATCAGTTGATACAAATGTTCCTCCAGGTAAGACTAATCCTTTATCAATGGCAAGATGTGTTCCTATTCCGGAGTTAACATCATATATACTGATTCAATTATCACGTGCATAACGCCTGCAGACATGTTGATTTTCTGCATACTTCTGATCTGATCCTCCGGGGTTGAAATCGAAAGTGAAAAATGTCTTTTCAGGATCATCAATTTTTAATCCATTATTGACTAAATTTCTAACAACATTAGCCCCGCCAAAATCCCGGGCTACACGTGCATCAATGATTACATCAACAATTTCGCCTGGTTTTACAACTTCCTTATTTGAGTGCTTTGCAATTATTTTTTCTATTAAATTCATATCTTTACTATATTACTGGAATTTTAAAATTATTCGTTGATTAATACTATATTAGATTATGGATTATGGATTACGAAATTGAAACCATAAACCATAAACCATAAACCATAAACCATAAACCATAAACCTTAAACCTTCAACCGTTCTTTAAAAGGCAGAAAGGTCATAAAATCAGCATGGTGAACAACATATGCCTCGGTAGATCTTTTTATCATATTGCCTTCACCTGCATGTGCAGCAATTATATGACAGACTTCGGGAGGGATTCCACATTCTTCGGCGAGAGAAACACCGGAAAAAGGATGGCGTACATATTTCCCATAAGAGCCCTGTACAGCTTTATTGTCTTCATCAAGAACATATTCCAGAAGCTTTCCCACATCAGCTAGTATAGCTCCTGAGATCAATACGTCCATATCTACAGGGAGTTCATCTTTAAAAAACTCATTCATCTTAAAACCACTTTCACGTGCAATATGTACCACAGCTTGTTTATGATCCATAAAAGTAACCTTAAGATCTGGTCCACATAAAAGTGTAAAAGGGATTCTTTTTAGGTCCTGAGCAGTCAGCACACTTCTTTCCAAAGCAAGTTCCCATGTTTTAGCAGTTTTATTCCTAAGGCTTTCATCTTCTATCCAGTTTAACTCTGGCCATAATTCATAAATATTCATAATATA
>JAIOTT010000407.1 GCA_021106655.1 Bacteroidales bacterium | reverse complement strand
TAAAGACCTTGGGAATATCTATCAACATCAGAAGTTCGAACAGATTATCTGCCGGAGCGAAAGTTGACTGAACAATAAAAACATCTTTGCCCCTGATATTTTCTTCATAAGATGGCTGAAATTCACCATCACTGAATTCAGTGACATAGATATTCCCAAGGTCTTTATCAAAACTCTTAGCAATTTTCTCTGCAAGATATTTTGAAGCCCTACCAGAAAAGATCGTAGCATTTGATACCATAATTGAACTAGATGAAATTTAAATCCTGATTTTGGACTGCAAAATTAGAACAAAATTTTGTTTATCAAACATAAAATCAGATATTTTAAAGAATTGAAATTCGCATATAACGTCCAAACTATTAGACTAAAGCATAGGGCATAGGGCATAGAGCATAGAGTTAAAGATAAAAATTCGCTGTCAAATAATTATTAACCCTATGCTCTTTGCTCCTTGCTCTATGCAAATTTTGATGTCGCCGTTTTATTGATCAACTCAAATTTATCTAAAAGAAATAAAATATTTGTTATCACCATGGCCATTAATAAATCAAAATTTTTAGTAGTTTTGCAAACCAAATTCCAAATATTAGCCCGGATGGCGGAATTGGTAGACGCGCTGGTCTCAAAAACCAGTTCCTTTTAGGAGTGCCGGTTCGACCCCGGCTCCGGGTACAAAAAGCAGTGACAGGCCGCGACCAGTCACTGCTTTTTTTAATTACGGATTATAAATTACGAATTACGGTCATTAACCTGCACCCGCTTTCCTAATTTTTAAATTATCTCATATTCAAATTAAGCCTGCCGACTGATTACTCAACAATCAATGCAAAATGGATAGGGTCATTCCGAATTCATTTCGGAATCCGTATCGTATTCTCCTTATACTCTTTTATTTCTCATTCTTGCATTCACGCATTTAAGCATTTTTATAAAGCCGCGAATAATACCTTCCTACAACTGCCGACTGGAGGCTGCCGATTGCCGAGTTTCTTCCTTTGAATCTTTGTAACTTGAGTCCACTCTGATAAATCAAAAATTAAGAAAATGCCACTAAGACACTAAAACACCAAGATTCACAAAGTGTAGATAATCAAAGCTTTAAACTTAGTGTATATTTGTGCCTTCTAGACTTTGTGGCAAGAAAATGATTTTTCGGAGTGGACTCAAGATTCAAAGTTGGGATATCCCTTTGTGGTTCCTTTGTGAGGCACTTTGAGTTCTTTGTGGTGAAAAGAAAGTGGCAGGAGGCAGGAAAGTTGGCAGTCCACAGTCGGTAGTCAGCATTTTAATATGATAATGTGATAATATGATAATGTGATAATATGATAATGGAAGAAAGTCTCCAGTCTTCAGTAGGTAGAAAATAATTTAAAAATGAGGAAATTTGAAAATCGTAAAAAAGTTCGCAGGTTTGAAAGTTCGCAAGCTCACTTATTCTTAGCTTTCAATTTGTTAATATGAATATTCTGTGTCAGTGATTTCATCTGTTGAATTGCAATGCGGTTTAGTTTAAAGAGCCTTTCACCTTGGTTCATTCCCATCCTGATAAACTCACTATTCATGCTTTCGAGGTTAGCAAGAACAAGCAACTGTTCGATTGTACTGTAATCACGGATATTACCTTTTAAATCAGGGTTTTCTTCACCCCATTCATTGGCTGTTCTACCAAACATAGCCATATTCAATACATCAGCTTCTGATGCGTAAATGGTTTTCTGTTGGTTTCTGGTAAGCTCAGGTGGCATTATGTTTTCTTTTATCGCATCTGTATGTATTCGGTAATTGATCTTTGTAAGTGTTCGATGCAGGTTCCAATCGAGAGACAGACGTAGATTCTCTTCTTCCTTTAGTCGCTGGAATTCTTTTATCAGGTAAACTTTAAATTTAGCAGAGATCCACATACCGAATTCAAAAGCAATATCCGAATGTGCATATGTTCCGCCATACCTGCCGGTAGTAGCCTTCAATCCAAAGGCTTTGGTTTTTTCCACCCACTCTTTAACGCTTATTCTATAATTATGCAGTCCTGCCTGACTTTTAATTATGGCGAATTCGCCACAATTAAATGCCGGATTGTTAACTGATTCCCATATCCCTAGAAATTCAATGGTATTTCGGTTTCTGAGCCAATCAGAGATAAAAAAATCACCATCCTTTGCTTTTAGCATATCGGTCAGTGAAATGAAGTCACCCCGTTTCTCTCTCAGAATTTTTATTTCTGTACCTCTTACATTAATTTTACTTGACTTACCCATATCAGTTATTATTCAGATCGAAATCTTAAATACGAAATAAAATTATCAGAATAACTCCTACATAACAAGCTGAAATGAGTGGAAGCTTTGTTTGATCCGGCAATTAGTTGAATTCAATGAGTATTCTGGATTTTCAGATTGCTGTTGTATGAAGCTTGGTGTGAAAGATATAAAGGAAGAAAGGAGGTAGAAAATAATTTGAAAATGGGGAAAAGGGTTACGGGTTACGGGTTGCGGGTTACGGGTTACGGGTTGCGAGAATTTTTTAGTTGAGTAGTTGAGTAGGGAAGAATATTTCCTAATTTCTAATTTCCAATTTCTAATTTCTGGAATTGGTCACTGAACTCGCAATTTCGTATTCAACAATTAATTACTACTTAATTACAATAAATTACCTGTTATCATATTATTTAACTCTCTACGTGGGAAATTTGTATATTTATTGAAATTTATGGTTACCTTTTGCAAAAAATATAGTCTAATACGGAGAAATTGGCAAAATGCTCAATGGATTGATGAAAAAATTAAAACTACTAATGCGAATCTTCATATACATTTTCAACTCTTGATTGACATTACTAACTAACCACTAACCACTAATAACTAATGACAAGAAAAGAAGCTGAAATAAAACTTAAGGAGTGGTTCACGCTATCATCATTTTACGATGAGCAATGGGAAGCTATTGAGCGTCTGTTGAATGGAGAACGAATTCTGATGATTGAGCGTACTGGTTATGGAAAGTCATTGGTATTTCAGTTTTCAGCTATGATGTTACCAGGAACAACGATTATTTTTTCTCCCCTGATTGCCTTAATGCGTGACCAGGTTAACAAACTTCAATCTCTGGGAATACCGGCCGCTTATGTAAATAGTACTTTGTCACTGGAAGAAAAAGAGGAGGTTTTAATAAAAGCAAAAGCCGGCCAATTCAAAATGCTTTATATTGCACCTGAACGCCAGGAAGATGAGGCATGGCAGGAAACAGTTCGCCAGATGAATCTTGGAATGGTGGTTGTTGATGAGGCTCATTGTATCTCTGTATGGGGGCACGACTTCAGGCCATCCTTCCGAAGAATTGTTAAACTGGTGCAGCAACTGCAAAGCGACTTTCCTGTGCTGGCATGTACGGCAACCGCTACACCAAGAGTTCAATCAGATATTGAAAAGCAACTTGATAACAGCAAATTAAACGTAATCCGTGGTGATCTGTCAAGGCCAAATTTCAAACTAAAGGTTATACAAACAGAAAATCAGGAAACCAAAATGATCTCGTTGCTGAATTTTGTAAAAAACTCAAAAGGATCAGGTTTAATATACTGTGGTACAAAAGTAGAATCAGAACAATATGCCAGGTGGCTTGAGTTTAATGAAATAAATGCAACTTATTATAATGCTGGCCTGGATAATGAAACACGAAAATCTGTAGAAGAAGGTTTAATGATCAACAATTTCAAATGTGTTGTGGCAACGAATGCACTGGGGATGGGTATTGATAAGCCTGATATTCGTTTCATTATTCACACCCAGGTCCCTGCATCACCTCTTCACTATTATCAGGAAATTGGAAGAGCAGGACGGGATGGTGAACCCACAGATATTATTCTTTACTATACTCCGGAAGATGATCAACTACCCGAATCATTTATTAATAATGCCAGACCATCAATCCCACAATACCAAAAAGTGATTGACGAATTGAAGCGGGAACCACTGGGTTTGTTTAGTCTCATAAGGCAGGTTAACTTGAAAATGACAAAGACTAATGTAATAATCAATGATTTGTTGGATCAAAATATCATCTCCCGAAACCCGTCCAATAAAAAATATGAATATAGATATGGTGCACCTGAATTAGATTTTAACAAATTTGATGAGCTCCGGACAACCAAACATGCTGACTTTCAAATTATGAAAGAATATATTAATTCAACTTCTTGCAGGCTGAATTTTTTAAGGAGATATTTAGGCGATACTCCTGTTAAAGTTTGTGGTAATTGTGATGTGGATTTGAAAAACATACAATCTGCTGTTTGCACTCCTGAAGGGATAAAGCGAATTGATGAATTCAGAGAGATTAGTTTTCCTGTACTTGAAGTCTCCACCAAATCAAATATTATGAAGGATGGTGTTGCTGCATCATACTATGGTGTTTCCAATATTGGAAAAGCTATTCACAGATCAAAATATGAAAATGGCGGAGATTTCCCTGACTTCCTCATCAGACTCACACTAAAAGCCTTTCGAGAACATTTTGGACAGGCTGAATTTGATTTAGTTATATTTGTGCCTCCAACTGAGTCAGGAGATTTGGTAAAGAATTTTGCCGGGATAATTGCTAAAGTGCTCAAATTCCCTTTCTCAGAAGGCTTAATAAAAATAAGGGAGACCAGGCCTCAGAAGGAATTTGAATCAGCAATAGGGAAAAAAGACAATTTAAAAAATGCTTTTGATTGCACTGAGGACGTCAAAGGCAAAAAGATTTTGATCATAGACGATATATTCGATAGCGGACAAACAATCAAAACCATTGGTGCAATGCTCAAATCAAAAGGTGCAGAGCTGGTTGCTCCATTAACTATTGCAAAATCAGTAGGAGGAAGATAATGATTGATAATACTTTAGCATATTGGATGGCGCTGGCTCATGCACCGAATTTCTCAACCAGGAGAAAAATGGAGTTCCTGATCGAATCAGCATATGAAAAGTATACAATTCAGGAAGCCCTGACAAAAATCAAATCGCATAACAAACTTGGTTTTAATTTTACGGATATAGAATGGGCTGGAATACTTGAATCAGTTAACGACTTAGCTAATTACGCCTTTTTAGCTGAGCAAATAGAAGACCAGGGAATTCACACGATGAATATCTGGGATATTTATGTTTATCCTGACTCCTTGAAACAAAATCTTAAGAAAGGAGCACCCCTGCTTATCTATGCTAAGGGTAATATGGATTTGCTTAAAAAAGAAAGTATAGCCATTGTCGGAGCAAGAAAAAGCAGTGATATCTCACTTAAATTTACTGAGAACCTTGCTAAGATGCTTGTTAAAAAGAATCAGGTTGTTGTGAGTGGCTTTGCTAAAGGCGTAGATAAAATGGCACTTGAGTCTGCACTGGAACATAATGGCCAGAGCATTATTGTTCTTCCTCAGGGGATAGAAACCTATAAATCAAAAACCTATTACCAGGATATTGTTAAAGGAAATGTTCTTGTGATGAGTATATATCATCCAAAAGCTCCCTGGTCTGTTGGCTTTGCAATGCACCGGAATACGATAATTTATGGACTTGCTGATCAAATCTATGTTGCAGAATCCAATTCTTCGGGTGGAACCTGGGAGGGTGCTTTAGACGGTTTAAAAAGAGACAGAAAAATTTTTGTAAGAAAGCCGGAAAGCCACGAGAAGAATGCCAATGAATTATTGATACAAAAAGGAGCAACACCAGTAGATTTTAATGGAAATGCATTAAAAAATACAACACCCGAGCAAGGGAAATTATTCTAAACTCGTCATTTACTGCAACTGCTGCTGCCACTATTTTCGAGTTTGTTTGCAGCTTGCTATGTTAGGAATTAATCGGCTAGATCTCCTCTGTCTCAACTATCTTTGCCATTATTTCTTCATATTGGATCAACAAATATTTTTTACCTTCAAACTCAGTTTCTGTTCCACTGAATCCTTTATACATAACTGTGTCTCCAACTGCTATTTCAGCATTTTCGATATTACTCATAGCAACAACTTTTGCAATATCTTGTTTTGTTTGAGCTGTCTCGGGAATGATAATTCCTGATGCAGTTTTCTTTTCTTTGTTATCGTCAGAAATATCTAAAAGTATATTCTGGTTTATTGGATGTAATTCGTTCATAATAAAAAGTATTTAGAGTACTTTAAGTATTTAAAGTACTTCGAGTTTAATAATATTTATTTAAAAATCTTTAACCTTTAATTTCAAGTAGTTCATTAATACGTGCTTTATTAAAACCAACAATCATCTCGCCATTAATATCGGTTTGAGGCACTCCCATTTGTCCGCTTCGTTTTACAAGTTCATCAGCAGCACGCTGGTCGCGTGAAACATCTATGTCTGTATATCTCACTCTGTGCTGCCTCAAATATGATTTTAGTGTAGTACACCACGAGCAAGTTGGAGTTGAATACACAGTAACTCTTTTTGCTGGTTTTTCGTTATTTTTTGTCTCCGCATAATATACTGCATCTTCAAACAGAGCTTTGTAATATTTATTATCGTGGCAGCCTTTAATTACGTTTTTAAATATCCCCTTTTCAAATTCAATCAATACCGGAGCTGATGTAATACTGTATTCAGGGTGTATATCACGTACACGATTCAAATCAGCTGAAAAGAAAGTAATAGATGAAATACTTTTAATTGCTGAATGAACATTTTTGAATGCACAATCGCTTTTTTCACTACCATTTTTATATAGGAGCAAATAGGCTTTATCCTTGCCAATCAACTTTGATTGTAACTCATCATATGAATTCAGATTTTTCATTTCGTTCATAATTTTTCTATTTTCTTAAATATTCCAATGCACTTAATGATGCGATAGTGCCTTCTGCAACCGCTGTTGTAACCTGGCGATACTTTTTAGCAATGCAATCTCCGGCAGCAAAAACTCCGGGCACATTTGTCTTCATGTCCATGTCAACAATAATTTCATTTTTTTCATTGAGTTTCACATGTTTTTTTAATGAGTTTGTATTGGGCAGGTATCCAACAAAAATAAAAACTCCATCAATTTTCAATTCTGAGAATTTTGAGGTTGCCAGATTTTCAAATTTTACTTTTTCAAGCTTTTCACTTCCAATAAATTCTCGAGGCTCGGATTCCATGATAAATTCTATCTTTTCATTTTTCTCTGCTTCCCGAATTGCATGACCGAATGCCTGAAAATGATCAAATTGGTGAATAATTGTAACCTTAGTCGCAAAATTGGTAAGAGTTACTGCTTCTTCCAGGGCAGAATTACCACCTCCGACAACTACTATTTCTTTGTCTGTAAAAAAATCACCATCACAGGTAGCACAATATGAAATCCCTTTGCCTTTAAAAGTATCCTCACCAGAAACATTTAATGTTCGGGGCTTGCCACCAGGTGCCAGAATTATTGTTTTCGAATGAAATTTTCTCCCATCTTCCAGTTCAATAGTTTTAATTTCGCTTTCGAATTCATAATTCCTGATCTTTACGTTTGATTTGATTTTACAGCCAAAATTTTTTGCCTGTTTTTTCATGGTATTGGCCAGTTTATATCCATTGGTTGTTTCCACTCCAGGATAATTGGCAATTTCATCTGTCAATACCATTTGGCCACCAACAGCTCCTTCATTAACTATCAATGTATTCAATTTTGACCTTGAGCTATAGATACCGGCGGTGAGGCCTGCTGCCCCTCCTCCCAGGATCATTACATCAAATACTTCTTCCATGATTATTAGTGATTTAAGATTTGGAGAAGTGTTCATCCAATATGCCAGTAATCTGTTCCATACTTTGAATACTACTGGTAGCTTTAACCACTTCACCATTCTTATAGTACATTGTAAATGGAAGGCCCATAAATCCACGACACTCTGTTGCATTGCGTATTGGAGCTGCCTCGGGTGTATCAAAGCCCATACTGTAAAACTTAATATTATTCCGTTCTTCTTCTAATTCTTCCATTGTATCATAAACAGGTATACACATAGGACCCATGCGGCCGGCACAAACCATTACATTTTCATTAGCATTAATAAGATTTTCTAATTCTGATGCTGTCTCAATCTCGTGAATATTTGTTTCTAAGAGTTTCATAATTTACTTTTTTTAAAATTAATTATTATTTATGATTTTAACTTTATTTCATTAATTATTTTTTCGTCCGATTGTAGCTTGCCACTCATATAATCTTCAATCAGCATTAAAGGAGTATCAACAGAAATCCCCACAAAAAGATTAATTTTTTTAGCGGTGAACAAGGTCAATATCCTGTTATCTACTTTATGTGCGATGATATCAGTAATTTTTTGATGTACAGCCCATTCCGGTAACTTTGTAATATCATGTTGAGGAGGTACTTTTATTTCACTCCTTTCAATACTACCACTATCAATTTCAAATATCTCATAATGGTTACATCCACCGAAATATTCACTTAATTTACCTTGTGTTACAGGAACTGCTACCCGTTTCATTGTTTAAATAATTTTGATGCAAAATTACATCAGCAAATAATATGCTGCAACAAAAATGGGTTTATATGTGTTTGTCTCAAACATGAAAAAATTCAGCTTTTTTACTATCAAATGTTAGTTTTTGATCCTACGAGGGTTATAACACCCGTAGGGTTAAGGATTTTAAATTAATTTAGCCTGGATTCAATACATTGTTTGTATTTTTGTGCTTTATTTAGAATTTCCTATGATGACGGAACAAGAAAATACCGAAAACTGTAATGAATGCATAAGTATATCACAATGCTTTCAGGTTTTAAGTCAGGATGAGCTTGAATTTATTAGTGGAAAGAAAACTCAACTAACATATTTGCAGGGAGAAAATTTATTCAAACAAGGAGCTTTTGCACCTTATGTATTGCTTATTATTGAAGGTCTTGTGAAAGTTTACCTGCAACCAGGCCTGGATAAACAAATTAATATCCGCCTGGCAAAATCAGGTGACTTTTTAGCTTTCTCTTCCGTTTTTGATGATAATATCTATAATTATTCTGCCATTGCATTAAAGAACTCTAAAGTTTGTATGATTGATAAAACGGGATTAAAACAGCTTCTACTGAAAAATCCTGAGTTTGCTATGCGCATTACTTCAAAAAATTGCAGTAACGAAGGCCATTTATTGGAGATAATAAAAAATACTTCTTATAAACAAATGCGTGGTAAACTTGCCTCGGCTCTTCTCTATCTTTCCGGCAAGGAATTTATTGACCAAAATGTATTTCAATATCTAAGCAGGCAGGATATTGCAGATTTCGCATCTATCTCAACAGAGAGTACCATTAAGTTTTTAAAAGAATTTGAAAAAGAGGGAATATTAAAACTAAGAGGTAAGGATATTAAGATATCTAAAAAAGATCAATTACAGGATATTGGGAAGCGAGGCTGAGACGTTGGAAGTGACAATAAATTAATGTGATAATATGCTAATTTGATAATGTGATAATGAAGGAAAGTGCATACTGCTTACTGACTTCAGGCTTCAGGCTTCATACTTCGGGCTTTCATGTATGCCCTGTAATATTGGGAACTTGAAATAATCAAAGCCAGCCCAATTCCAATATAAATAGGGGTGAGGATAAGTTTTGGCACTAAAGAAGAAGATCGCATAAAGATTCCAAGTGTGACCATTATTATAATTATCAAGTAACTTTTCCAGGATTGAAAAGCAAATACACACACTTTACCTTCATATTTTAATATTCGATCAGTGTTCTTTCTGATCATTTTAATAAATCCTAAATACGCAATTAAAAATCCTGATATTAATCCAATAATTATTACTCCTGCTCCTTCCCAAAAATAAAGGTGTACCATCCATCTAGCAGCCATAAAGTTTAATAATACTCCAATAATGCTCCAGATCAAACCGGACAGTAAAATCAATATTTCCCGCTTTACTCTGATCATCAGCGAAAATTAAGAAATAAAAATAAGATGGGCAAATAGAATAATTTTTTAATATTTATTATTGACCCGGAATTTAGAATTTGCAAGGATTTTTGAGAGTATTTGAAAAGCGACATCATTTCCATAACTTTTGAGTTTTTCGATGATCACTTTTTGCCTGACTTCATTTTTTTCATCAGAAGAGGCTATTGCTATCAATTCCTTGTATTGTGATACTTTTAATTCGTCCTCAAGCGCATGTAGAATGATTTTTAAAGATTCATCTTCTTTTTGTTCTTCTGTCTTGATCTCTGGCAAACCAAAATTTTCCAACTCACTGATAGATGCCTCAAGTATTTCACTGCTGAGTTTCTTACATGTATCAAGATAAGAGGAATAGCCAGAAGTATCTCTTAACGACCAGCTTCCATAGTCATACTGTATCTTTTCTATTTGTTTGATCTTTTGGTTTTCAGGGCCAAAGATCCGGGCGAGTATAACAATAGTATAGTTTTTCCAGGCTTCAAGATCAAAATCCTTAGCATATAACTTTTCTATCCTGGATTTTAATAATTCTATTTCTTTTTTTGACATCATCTATAATTTCTTGCATTTTATACCCCCTCTAACTCCCCCTATGAATAGGGGGAGAACACTTAAAAGCCCCTCCCTACTTGCAGGGAGGGGTTGGGGAGGGTAAAAAATTATTTTCAATCATTTTAATTTCTTATAAACACCTTAGTATGTAAATTCCAAAGCATAAAGATAATAAATTTTAAGAAAAAAAAAGAATAAACCCGGTATGGATTTATTCTTTTCTATAAAATGTATAAAAATATACTTATTACATCAATTCAACATCTATGTATTAATAACGAAAAACTCAATACAAAGTTTGACATATATACCTTGCACACAAGCAAGAACATTGAACCTTTGTTTAACAAACAAATCCAAATAAAATAGATAAGTTTGCCTTATAAAGAATGTGTTTTATTTACTTTCAAAGTTAAAAAAAACACCTGAAGCCAAGAAAAATATCAGAACTAGAAGTTCCTTCTATTATTATCTTCTCTTTCTCTTGCTTGATTTACTTTAACGTTACGACCGTTAAGGTCTTTACCGTTAAGGTCTTCAATTGCTTTGTTAGCATCGTCGTCTTCAGCCATTTCTACAAATCCAAATCCTTTACTTCTACCTGAATACTTGTCAATGATAATCTTTACGGAGGTTACTTCTCCATAATTTTCAAATAACTCTTTTAAGTCGTCTTCACCGTAATTAAAATTAAGGTTTCCTACATAAATGTTCATAACTAAAATAAAAATTTATTATTAAATAAAAAAAATTCTGCAAAGGCAATTTAAATAAAAACCAACCTCTACCAGGACAAAAGACTTCTGTTTCTTCTTTAAAAAAAACATTTTTCTTCTTCCAAACCGGCAAAGATATAATAAAATATTTAAATATCAAAAAATTAACTTAATTATGCAAAACAATTATCAGTTATCAATTAACAGTAATCAGTTAACAGTAATCAATTAACAGTAATCAGTTAACAGTAATCAATTAACAGTAATCAATTAACAGTTAATAATATATTCTTACCTGATACTTGATACTCAATACTAAAAGAACCATGGACATTACTCTTTACACTGATGAATACTTTATGAAAGAGGCTTTGAAAGAAGCCCAAAAGGCGTATGCTAAGGATGAAATTCCGATAGGAGCTGTAATTGTTTGTAATGACCAGGTCATTTCACGTGCTCATAATCTTACCGAACAACTTATAGATGTGACTGCTCATGCTGAAATGCAAGCATTTACTGCTGCAGCTAACTATTTAGGCGGTAAATACCTTGATGAGTGCATTTGATATGTAACAATTGAGCCCTGCCTTATGTGTGCCGGTGCTGCATACTGGACACAAATAAAAAAGATCGTTTATGGTGCAAAAGATGAAAAAAGAGGTTATAGCCTGATCAACAAAAAGATATTACATCCAAATACTGAAGTTGTTTCAGGTGTGATGGCAGATGAATGTGCTCAACTTATGCAGGAGTTTTTTAAAGAAAAACGCTCGGACTAACGGTATTTTTAAGTTTGAAAAGCAAAAAATCTTTACATTTGACAATTCAAGAATGGAAGGTTGGAATGTTGCATGATTGGGTATGTTTTTAATCCAATATTCCATCCCGATAGCTATCGGGACCATTCTTCCAATATTCCTGTTTGTTTATTACTCAAAAAGTTTAAACCAATACATTATGTTAAAAAAAATCCACTTAATTTCCGTTTTGCTGATTTTATCTTTACCCTTATTAGCTGATGATATCCCACAACTCATAAAAAAATCAGGCGGTCCGGTTGAATATCCTAACGACAAGCTATTGGTTATTTTTGATAGCATGTATGTTGATGTTCAGGAAACAGGGCTAAGTTATGTTCACACCCATCAACTTTTTAAGGTTTTAACTCCTAAAGGTGCTCTTGACCTGAGTGTAATCAAATACGGCTATGATCCTTTGTCAGCTTATGTTGACATATTAGGAGTTAATATTTACCGTGAGGATGGAAGCATAGAAAAACTTGATACATCGATGGTACTTGATTATCCTGCTCCGGCAAGAATGATTTATTGGGGAGCAAGAGAAAAAATGATCAAAGTCGGCCACCTTGAACCGGGTGATGCTGTTGAGGTTTTGCTTTTTAAAAAAGGCTTTACATATGCTTTACTTCAGGAAGATGAGGACGAGCGGTATATCCCACCTATGCGTGGGCATTTTTATGATATTATTCCATTCTGGAGTTCAAACCCGGTTATCCTTAAAGTTTATCAGATTGAAATATCAAAAGATAAATCTCTTCAATATGAATTTTATCATGGGGAAGTTCAATCCTCTATGCGTTTCTCAGACGATAAAATAATTTACACCTTTTTAAAACGCAACATTAAACCATTTAAAAGAGAATCGGGGATGGTTGCTACTACTGATGTTGCCCCTAAGTTATTATTATCAACAAGCCCCGACTGGGAAGCAAAATCGTTATGGTTTTATGGAGTAAATGAAGATTATGGAAGTTTTGAATTTACACCTGAAATTAAAGCAAAGGTTGATGAGATATTGGAGGGAGCAGTAAATGAATTGGATTCGATTTCGCGTTTAACGCACTGGACTGCCGATGAAATAAGATATTCAGGTATTTCGATGGGTGAAGGAGAGGGATTTACTCTGCACAAAGGCGAGATGAACTTCACTGATCGTTGTGGTGTTTGTAAAGATAAAGCCGGAATGCTTATCACCATGCTCAGGGCAGCAGGTTTTGAGTCATATCCTGCAATGACAATGGCCGGGTCACGCATAGAAGATATTCCTGCCGACCAGTTTAATCATAGTGTAACACTGGTAAAATTATCCAACGGAAAATATAAATTACTTGACCCTACCTGGGTACCTTTTATCAGGGAACTGTGGTCGAGTGCCGAGCAACAGCAAAATTACCTAATGGGAATCCCAGAAGGTGCTGACCTTGCTATTACGCCTTTGTCAGATCCAGAAAATCATTATCTGAAAATTCATGGCACTTCCGAACTAAAAAACGATGGAACTCTTATCGGGAATTTTATGCTCACTGCAGAAGGCCAAACGGATGCCTCCATACGGGGTATGTTTACACGCAATAGGAAATCAAGCTGGTATTCTTCCCTTGAAAATGAGCTGCTCAAAATTTCACCTAAAGCTGAGATACTGGAAGTAGATTATGGTGATCCTTACAAGTATATGGAACAACCAATTACGATCAAAATAAAATATCGCATCCCTGATTATGCTCTTGTTAGTGAGAATGAGATCATTTTTACACCTCTACTGGCAAAACATATCTTTAAAAGAGCAAATACCCACTTGTATCAAAACACTAATATTGAAGAGAAAAAATATCCTTTCAGGGACAGATGTTCACGACTGGTAATAATCAATGAAACTATCAGAATTCCTCCCTATGAGAAGATTGCATACATCCCCGAACACCAAAAATCAGAAGGAGAAAACGCATCTTTTGATGGGGGGTATGAGGTTCTCGGAAAAGTAATAAAATTCAACGAAACAATAGCTCTTCATAAAAGGATCTATGATCCTGAAGACTGGGAAGCATATCGCAAGGCAGTGAAATCACAAAAAATGTTTGCAGAAGAGCCGATCATAGTGAAACTTAAAAATTAAATATGATGTTTATTACCCCCTCTCCTGTCTCCCCCTGCTAGCAGGGGGAGATGCCCGACGAAGGAGGGCAGAGGGGGTAAAAGAAGAAATAAAATTAAAATTATCAATAAAATGAAACGAAAATATTATAACCTTTTATTAATTAGTACTTTCTTAACAAGTAACCTCTCCTTTGCGCAGGATGATAATTCTGATGCAATATTTCTAAAGCTGGAAAAAGAATATCAGCTCAATGAAGATGGGAGTTCGGATTTTCGCTTATCCAAAGAGCTGAAATTACTTACTTATTACTCTTTCCATAGATTATACGGAGAAACGTTCATTGTTTATAATCCCGAATATCAAAAGCTAAAGATCAATGAATCATATACAATAATGGCTGACGGGAAGAAAATACAAACTCCTGATAATGCATTTAATGAATTGCTTCCCCGCTTTGCAAGTGATGCACCTGACCATAATTACCTAAGAGAGATGGCTATCACTCATACCGGATTGGAAAAAAATGCAGTGATCAATCTGGATTATTCTTTACATTCAGAAAAAGACTTTTTAAATATATTTAAGATCTCTGATTATCTGGCAGAATCATCCCCTGTTGATGAACTTATTATCAAGGTAAAAATACCTCTTAGCGCGATGGCTAAGTTTAAACTCTTAAACAGTGAGGTGTTGCCTGAAATTAAGGAAGAAGGAAATATGAGAGTTTATATCTGGACATTTAATAATCTTCCGGCATATTCTGGTGAGTTCCTTCAAGCTGGTTGGGAAACATTTTCTCCTGTTCTGTTGTTTTCTACCGCAAATAATATACATGACTATATTTCTTCAATCCTCAAACAGCCTGCTTTCGAATACAATGTAAATGATAGAATGAGAAAAAAGGCAGAATCCTTAAAAACTGATTCTTCAGACGAGCTTGACCTGGCATTAAAGATACAGAAGTATGTTGTGAAGGAATTTAAATTAAAAAATATACCTTCAAGTAAGACCGGTTACAAATATCGTCAGGCAAACGAAGTCTGGGAGAGCTCATACGCTACATCTGCTGAAAAGCTCATACTTCTTACTGCTTTATTAACTACTGTCAACTTAGACGCAATTCCCTATGCCGTAATCCCGGCAAATCTCTATAATGAAGAAATCAGCAATGCTGTCATTAAGGATTATCTGGTCAGGGTAAATACAAAAGATGGATCTTATTTTTATCTAAGCAATGAAAAAATAAATGATCAGGATATGGCCTATGAATTATCCGATATGGCTTTGGTTCCAATGAGTTTCAATGAAGATAAAAAAATAGTGTTTGAGAGGAAAAGAAAAAATGAAATTAATGTGAAGGGAGAGTTAAAGCTTGGTAAAGACGGGCATATAAATGGAATTATAAATGCTAAAATGGCCTATGCTTCAAATCCTTTCTTTGATCTTAAAAGAAATAAATCAAAAGCACAACAACTAATATCAGGAGGTATCTCTTCATCGGATTATAAAAGTAAAATTCTGGCTTCTGAACCGGAGAAAAGCACTATCGAATATACAGTTGCAAGCAAAGAAGCTCTTAGTAAAAAGGCAAATTATATGTTTTTTGAACTTCCATATCTAAAAAATGGAATAGAGGAATTACATATTCATGGATTGTCAGGAAAAAGGAGTTTCCCACTGAAATTACCTTATGCCTTTAGTGAAAATTATGAGTATAAGATTAAATTGGATGAAGGAATGAGTCTTGTTAATTCAAAAATAAAGCGTGAAGAAAAAAATAAAGTAGGCAAGGTGGTGATAGAGATAAAAAGTTCAGTGGTGAAGCGTTCGATCTTCATCTACCAGAGCTTCATCTCAGTTGATGATTACCCGGCTTTTCGCAAACTGATGAATCTTTGGAATGACCGGAATTATAGGGAAATTGTTGTAGTCAGTGATCAGTAAACAGTTATCAATGAACAGGAGGGAGGGTGTTCATTAAACTGTTTCAAAAAAATTACCACTTAATTATGACATAATTACAACCTAATTACCATTGAATTACAAGGAGACTGCCAACTTACTTTGTAACGATCCTTCCCAATTTAGAGTTTATTTCAAGACTTGCAGTTTTGTATTGCAGCAGCTCCTCCAAAAGCTCATTTACTGTTGCCTCTTCAGTTGTTCCCTTGATCTTTTCCTGGATATCCAGAATGATCTGGTCTACCTTTTTCGATTTAAAAGAGAGGAGTGAAGCTGTAGCTGTCACGTGTAATTTTTCATCTTCAGTAGTAATATAAATATGATTAGCCTTCCAGTTTTTACTTAATTCATAAGGTGTACTAATCAGGTCAATGGTGGTTTTTGAGATTCTCTCATTTGTGTGAAGGCTAAAATGTTTTTGATCGGGAATATTGCCTTTTTCTAACTCAGATGCATATTCATCAAATATTAATTGATATTCCAGATTTTGAAAACTAATATCATCCTTTTTCAAGTCCTGAATTATTAATTCGGCAATTTTAATTTTCACTTCTACACTTTGCTCATTTTCATCTTTTTCGTCGAATACTATTTCCTTTTGTCCGTATAAAAGGAGTAACCTGACAATGTCCTTTTCCTGGTATTCAAGATCATTAGGGTCGATCTCTATTTGCTTTTCTGCTGCATATTCTGTAACTTCCGGAACAGACTCCTCTGGTATATTCCTAATTCTTTTGCTGATCCTTTTTCTTAATAGTTTATTAAGCTCATTCATGAGAGTCTGCTCAGGAATATTCATTAAAACCGAACATTCCCTTATGTAGACAGTTCGGAAAATCCCATCAGGGATCAGGGCGATAGTATTTACAATTTCTTTAACGAGTGATGCAATTTTTATAGGGTCGTTTTTAGCTTCATCAACAAGTAATCCGGTTTTAAAAGTGATAAAGTTAGCTGCACTATTTTTAAGGAACTCCTCCAATTCAGATGAACTGGTTTTTCGTGCGTAGGAGTCAGGGTCTTCACCTTCAGGAAATAGAACTATTTTAACATTCATCCCCTCTTCCAGTATCATGTCTATACCTCTGAATGAGGCTTTCAGGCCGGAGGGATCCCCATCATACAGAATTGTAATATTCTGGGTATATCTTTTTATCAGCTTAATCTGTTCGACTGTCAGGGAGGTGCCGGAAGATGCGACAACATTTTCTATTCCGGTCTGACTCAGTGTAATAACATCTGTATATCCTTCAACGAGGTAGCAATTATCCAGAGATGCAATCTTATTCTTAGCCTGGAAGATTCCGTAGAGAACTTTTGATTTATTATAAATATCAGATTCCGGAGAATTGACATACTTGGGTTTATTCGGCTCGCTCCCTAAAATACGACCGCCAAACCCAATTACTCTACCGGTAATGTTATGAATAGGGAAAATCACTCTTGCCCTAAACCTATCATAGTGCTTATCCTCTTTGGAGATCGTAAGACCTGTTTTTTCAAGAAATTCAAGTTTATATCCACTCTTGAGGGCTTCACTGGTAAAATTTTCCCATTCTTTAAGTCCAAATCCCAGTTGGAATTTTTCAATTGTAATTTCAGTGAAGCCACGTTCCTTAAGATATGATAATCCAACAGCTTTCCCTTCATCACTCTTAAGAAGCTTATCGGAATAATATTTTTGGGCAAAGGCAGAAACATGATACAGGCTTTCCTTATCATTCAGGGCCTGGATTTCGTCAGCAGTTTGTTCTTTCTCTTCTATTTCAATATTATATCTTCCTGCTAAATATTTCAGAGCCTCCGGGTATGAATAATGCTCATGTTCCATAAGGAAGTTAACCACATTTCCACCTTTTCCACATCCAAAGCATTTATATATCCCTTTTGATGGGGAGACTGTGAAGGATGGGGTTTTTTCATTATGGAAAGGGCAAAGCCCAAGGAGGTTAACACCTCTTTTTTTGAGCATTACAAAATCGCCAATGACTTCCTCAACATGTGCGGTTTCGAAAATTTGCTGTATGATGTGAGGCTTGATCAATTTTATTTTATATAATAGTGAAGTACTATATCCTTTCCTTCCTTGGTTTCACCTACAGCCCATCCATTTTCTTTTGAAGTAAAAGAGAGACTTCTCAAATAAGCATCTGTTCCGGAAAATTGTGCTTGCCAGTCAGCGCCTTCGTTGTCGGAATGAAACATCTTCCCGCCTCTCCCCGTAACCCAGGCATTATCCATATCAGCAAAACATATATCATAAAGTTCAAATAAGGTAAAGGGAGCTTGACTTTGCCAGTGATATCCGCCATCCATACTTTTATAAAGCCCTCCATGATCACCTGCAATCCATCCCGTCAGGTCATCCTGAAAAACAATTTTGTTCTGGTTCACCAATATCCCTGAATTTATCTCTTCCCATTCAGCTCCTCCATTATTGGTTAAAATAATAGAACTGTCAATACCGACTGCCCATCCTTTATTTTCATCAATAAAAAACACTGAGTGCAGGTCATTATATATTTCTGTTTCTTGTTTTTCCCAACTTGTACCTCCATTAGTAGTGTGAAGAATTGTTGCAACACCACTTCCAACAGCTGATCCTACTACCCAACCGTTCAAAGGGCCTATAAAATATACTCCTTTCAGATCGGATACTGTTTTAGAATTCTGAGCATCCCAGTTTGATCCTCCATTATTTGTACGCAATATTGTTCCATTGCTTCCTACAACCCATCCCTGAAGTGTATCAATAAAGAAAATATCATATATATCGTCAGGGCTTATTGAAATGCTATTTGACCATCCTAAGCCACCATTGTTTGTATGTATATAGGCTCCGTCGTTTCCGACGATCCAGCCATTATTTTCATTATAAAAGAAAACACAATTCAATGGTTTGGATATTCCTCCAATATCCTGAACAGACCATTCAGGCTGGGGAGGAGCAGGTTTTGGAGGATCATCATCAACTTCATCCAAACAGGATACGGTTAACAGATTTATACTTATTAAGATCAATAAAATTTTAAACAGATATTTTCTCATATGAATAATTAATTAGTGCGAATCAAGTGTTAAATATAAAAGCAACCTCAGTTTACATATTTAATAAAAACACAATGGAAATTACAATACTTGAAATCTCTTTGGCAAAATTAACACAAAAAAACTCAGTACTGAGAATTAATTTTAAACAAATTTGATAGTCTGAAAATATGTGGTAACTATGGTTAATATATAAATCTATATACATCAAAATAGAAAATAATCACTTGATTTTCTTGCTTTAAGGGCATTTTTTCGTATATTTCGAGAAAATAATTCAATAAACTAAAAATTCAAAAAGATGAAGAAAAGTGTATTTCTCTTAACTGTAATGATTTGTTTTGTGTTTTCAGTAAATGGAACGATATTAATAGTTGACAAAAACCCCACTGCCCCTTCCGGATCCTACCTCAATGTGGCTGATGCTATAACTGCTGCAAGCTCCGGGGATACTATTTATATCACACCTGCAGCTACTGGTTATGGTAATTTTTCTCTTTCAGAACAACTGGTAATAATGGGAAATGGCCATTATCCCAATCCTTATAATGATTACCCCTGGATATCTGAAGTTGGCATTATCACTATAAATCATTCAAATGCATCGGGGTCAACTATAATGGGATTACGATTAAACAGGGCCTACGCATCAGCAAATAATATTCCAGACATTACTATTACAAAAAACAGAATAACTGAACATTTGAGTCCATTAGGCGGATGCAATTACTGGTATATAAGAGATAACTTATTTTATTATAGCTCTGCATCTTACAACAAACCGACTATAAATTTAGCTGATTGTGAACATTGGTATATTGAAAATAATATTTTTTCAGGGATAAGAACTACCTCAGGAAGTGTATATTTTATTACTAATTCCAGCTCAAATAACGTACTTATTTCTAATAACATTTTTATTGGAGACTCTCTTGCTGATGGAAACTATAAAGCATTCAATGATATCACTAATGCCATTATTACAAATAATATATTCTATTATAAAGACCCGACAGGTTGTGAATACTGTAACTTTAGCAACAATCTTACCTATAATACAACTCAGAACACTTTACCTTATGGAAATAATACAGGAGCCTATAATATGGCAAACCAGGATCCATTGTTT